>JAHDGW010000062.1 GCA_020631635.1 Saprospiraceae bacterium | reverse complement strand
ATAAGTGTAGCAGGTGATAAACCATAAGGATAAGAAAACCATTATAGCATAAAGATATCTAGACACCATGGACCCATTAAAGAAGAAATTTGCGGAGAAGGCGGCAGCCTTGAAAACTGAAATGAAAGCGTTTAGTAAAGAGCACGGACATAAGGTCGTGGATGAGGTAAAACTTTCACAAGTTTTTGGAGGAATGCGAGGAGTGAAAAGTATGATTTGGGAAACCTCTCAGCTAGATGCCGAAGAAGGAATTCGTTTTAGGGGTTATTCGATCCCAGAGCTAAAAGAAAAATTACCTAAAGCTGATGGTGGAAAAGAGCCGCTTCCAGAAGGTCTATTTTGGTTGATGCTTGTTGACGAAATTCCTACTCAAGAAGAAGTAAAATGGTTGTCTGCCGAATGGGAAAAAAGAAGTGATGTGCCTCCATATGTATTTGACGCATTAGATGCATTGCCTAAGGATACACATCCGATGGCTCAGTTCAGCATTGCGGCTAGTGCTCTGCAGACAGAAAGTATATTTTCAAAAAAGTATGCGGAAGGTCTTAATAAGAACGACTACTGGGATGCTACTTATGAAGATTCTATGAACCTGATAGCCAAATTGCCTAGAATCGCAGCTTATATCTATAGAAGAGTATATCATAATGGTAATCATATATCTCCAGCAAAAGGTCAAGACTGGTCTGCTAACTATGCACATATGCTAGGTATCGAGGATGCTGACTTTAAGAGTTTGATGCGATTATATCTTACTATACATGCCGACCACGAAGGTGGTAATGCATCAGCACATACGGTGCACCTCGTAGGTAGTACATTGAGTGATGCCTATTTATCATTTGCTGCTGGTATGAATTCTCTAGCTGGACCCTTACATGGATTAGCTAATCAAGAAGTCATCAAGTGGATATTTGCAATGGTAGAAAGCCTAGGTACGACAAAGCCTTCTGATGAAGCCATAGAGAAATATATCAATGATACCTTAGCATCAGGAAGAGTAATTCCAGGATATGGGCATGCGGTATTAAGAAAGCCAGATCCTCGGTTTACGGCACAGAAAGTATTTGCGGAAGAATACATCAAAGATGATGATTACGTCAATATAGTATGGCAGTTGTTTAATATAGTTCCGAGAGTATTAGGCGCCTTGGGTAAAGTGAAAAACCCTTGGCCTAATGTAGATGCACATTCTGGAGCATTACTTGTACATTATGGACTTAAAGAGTATAGTTATTATACCGTTCTATTTGGAGTATCTAGAGCACTAGGAGTACTTTCAGCATTATGTTGGTCTAGAGCACTAGGTTTTCCGCTCGAAAGGCCAAAATCTATGACGTATAAAGCTATGCAAGCACTGGTGTAAATTTTATAAGTCAAAACTATTTTATCAAAACCAATAATAAGATTTAGGGCATGAATATTCCAAGTGAACTCCGATATACCAAAGACCACGAATGGGTGAGGGTAGAAGATAATTTTGCTTATGTGGGTATTACTGATTTTGCGCAATCAGAATTGGGAGAATTAGTCTACGTAGAGGTGGATACTCTAGAAGAGGAAGTGAAAGAAGGCGAAGTATTTGGAACAGTAGAAGCGGTAAAAACCACCTCTGATCTATTTATGCCTATCGATGGTAAAGTGATAGAATTTAATGATGAATTAAATGAAGACGAAGCGGATAACCCAGGCGCTATCAATGAAGACCCGTACGGTAAAGGTTGGATAGTGAAGATTGAAATATCGAATAAAGATCAGCTAGAGGGACTACTGACCTCAGAGGCTTATGCAGAATTAATTGCATAAAGTGTTTATACCGTACACCAGTTTAGTGTTGGCATACATCTTAATAATAAGCTCGTGAAAGCACAGGTGTATAGAATCTTATTTATCGTTTGTCTTATTGTAATTACTTATGGTTCACTAGTGGATGGAGACACGGTGAATCGAGTGAGCCTATTCAAATTTGAAGGAAGTGATAAAGTAATACATTTTATTATGTATATGTCCTTGACCTTCATTGGCTTGAATGCAATACAGAAAAGAGAGTACTGGATGCTGCTGTTTTGTATTGCGTACGGTGTCTTGATAGAAATTCTACAATTTTCAAATTTGACAAACCGTAGTTTTGAGATTCTTGATATAATTGCTAATATTAGCGGCGCAATGATAGGTTTCATTGCATACAATCGATTTAAAAAATAATTTATGTTATCAAATTTAGAGTTTACTACCCCTATGGTGTTAGGTTCCCTCGGGCTCTTGATACTCATAACGGTAGGTCTGATCATTTTCTTCAAGATGAAGTTTAAAAATGCGTCGGGACTTTCTGAGAAGTATGCTGGCAATACCGGTTTACAGACACTAGATTCTAGAAGTAAGTATCCTGAGGTCAATGCATTTTCTATGTCAGGTCCATTCCTAAGGTATGGATTAGTGGCATCTTTATTTTTAGTTTTGGCTGCCATGTCATGGACTACGTATGAAGAAGAAATTTTTATACCAGACAACGCATTAGAGTTGGATGAAGAAATAGAGATAGAACCGCCACGTACGGCTGAGCCACCACCTCCACCACCACCTCCACCACCACCAGTGATAGAAGAGGTACCTGAGGAAGAAATTGAAGAGGAAGAAGAACCTGTATTTGAGGATCAAACAGTGGAAGACGAAACGGTAATTGAAGATCTGCCTGAGCCGGTTGAAGATGCACCGCCACCACCTCCACCTCCACCACCACCACCACCAGAAGAGGAAGAGATCTTCAAAAGAGTGGAGCAGATGCCAAGATTTCCTGGTTGTGAAAACGAAGGAAGCGAAAAAGAAAAGGCTAAATGTGCTGAAGGTAAACTCTTGAAGTATCTATACAAAAACTTGAAATACCCTGCAATTGCTAGAGAAAATGGGGTAGAGGGTACAGTAGTACTCCAATTTGTCGTCGATAAAGACGGATCAGTAGATGACGTAACTCTTGCAAGAGATATCGGTGCTGGTTGTGGAGAGGCTGCAAGAAAAGTGATTGAGTCAATGAATAACATGCCTGAGAAGTGGACCCCAGGAAAACAACGTGGACGTGCCGTAAAGGTATTTTACACCTTGCCTGTGAGATTTAAACTTGAAGGATAGAAAAATTATTCTCAAAACATATAAAGGTCAATCAATATCTATTGATTGGCCTTTTTTTATAAATCAATAATCATGATGGCACTAAAGAAATTAACCGTTGCACCTATAGTAACTTTACTACTATTGATGTTTAGTTTAAATATGGGCATCACTCAAGATGAAGAACCATTAAAGGTGGTGGAAGAAATGCCTCGATTTCCAGGTTGTGAGCATTTGGAAAGAAAAAATGAAAAAGAGAGGTGCTCTCAGACAGAACTATTGAAATACATATATGGAAACCTTATATATCCCGATGAAGCAAGGGCACAGAAATTAGAAGGTACGGTGATTATAAAATTTATAGTATCCGAAAGGGGGAAAATTGAGGATGTATCAATTGCAAGAGATATAGGATTAGGGTGTGGAGAAGCTGCAAAGAATGTGGTGATATCTATGAATGATATGAAGGAGGCCTGGGTGCCTGGTAAACAAAGAGGAATGAATGTAGATGTAAATTTTACCTTGCCGGTTAGATTTAGATTAGAGTAAGAAAAGGTACTTTATCGACCGTAAATAATAATTCTCTAATTAATTTGGAAGGGATAGAGTTAAGCTTTTCTTGAATTTTGTTTTTTCCGTGAAGGACAATCTTGCATCGTTGGATCTTGGGATCCAACGATTTTAATAGGTGATTAAATTCTTGTAGATTGACCTTTTTTAATTCCAATCGTCATAAGTATAACTTTAGCTAAATAGAAACGTTATTTTCGTATGATGTATTGGAAAATAGTTATCACATTCATATTTCTGTTAAGTACTGGGATAGGGCGGGAGCTTTTGGCACAAAAGCAAAAACCATCGTTAGCTAATCATTACTATGCCTCAGGTGAATATGAAAAGGCTGGGTCACTCTACAAGAGCATCTATGAGGAAAGAAATGGAGCATTCGCTTATTTCAGAAAGTATATCGATTGTTTGTTGGCGCTCAGTGAGTTCGATGAGGCAGAGAAAGAAATACGCAAAGAACTAAAATCTCCTAAAGCAGATGTAAGCCTCTATATTTCACTGGGTAATCTCCTAGAGCGAAAAGGTGAAACCAAAGCGGCAGAAGAACAATATGCTAATACGATAAAAAATCTACCTCAACAGCAGACAGGTATCATCAATACAGCGCAGGCACTGCGGGAATTGGGCAAATTTGATTTAGCTATCCGGGTATACGAGGAGGGTGAAAAAATTCTCAATAGAGAGTATGCTTTTGCTTATTACAAAGCAAATTTATACTACCGCCTTGGAGAGAAGGATAAGATGATTGAGGAATACCTAAACTACGCTCAAAACGTAGGTAATAGAACGCAAAGTCTCAAAGTAAATTTTCAGCGAGTCTTAGATGAGGAAGATTACCCTGAGCTCAAAAAGCAGCTCTACTCTAAGATTCAAGAATATCCAGAGATGCCCATATATACGGAGTTATTGCAGTGGGTTTTCATACAGAGTAAGGATTATCGTAAGGCTTTACGACAAGCTAAAGCGATGTATGTAAAGCGAGATGATCAAGGCAATAATATATATAGGCTAGGGCTGACCGCTCAGAATGACAAAGACTTTGCTACCGCCATTCAGGCATATGAGTACCTTCTGGAAAATACACCACGTAATTCTCGGATTCACTTAGATGCTAAGCGTAATCAACTCAGTAGTCTTATCGCTCAATGGATAGAAAATGGTAGCGAAAATCAAGCGCAACTAGCTAATATAGATTCTATTCATCAAGCTTGCCTTGAAGATTATGGTAGCAATTGGCAGACGGCTACTATTATGATGGATTATGCAGAGTTTTTAGTTGTTCAGGGTGATAACATCAATCGGGGGATAGAAATCCTAAATGAGGTACTTTCTTTTGAAAATAGGCTTCAAGATGATTTGCTAGCCGAATGTAAACTACAGCTAGGTGATTATTATTTGATGAGTTCCAATATTTGGGATGCTAGCCTATTATACTCGCAAGTGGATAAAGCATTCAAGGAGCAGGAAGTGGGAGAGGAAGCCAGATATCGTAATGCTAGATTGTCATTTTTTAATGGAGATTTCGAGTGGGCGCAGGCACAATATGATGTATTGAAATCAGCCACGAGTAGATTGATTTCTAATGACGCTATCGATCAATCGGTGTTTATTATGGACAATATGGGGCTAGATACGACAGATGTTCCTTTGCGACTGTTTGCAAATGCAGAACTACTGAGTTTTCAAAATAAATATGATCAGTCATTTGAAAAACTAGACTCCATCAATCAGGTGTTTCCTGAGCATACCTTGCTAGATGATGTGGCTTATGTAAAAGCGCAACTATTCAAAAAACAACGCAAATATGAGGAGGCTAGAGCTCAATATGAATATATTATCGAGAAGTTCCCCGAGGAAATCCGAGCTGATAATGCGCTATTTGAATTGGCAGAGCTAGAAGAAAAACGATTTGAAAATCTAGAAAAGGCCAAATCCCACTATGAAAAGCTCTTTTTGGAATACTCCGACTCATCTTTAGCCATAGAAAGTCGTAAGCGATTTAGGATATTGCGTGGTGATGAAGTGCAGTAAAGTATTATTTTGATATAGATTATCATTCCTTGAAGTAATCAAAGTTTTGCTACTCCGAGCGCATTTATCTTTGTCTTTGTGATCTAAAAGACTCTTATTGAGTTTCTATATATATGAATCCAGTCAGATATAACATAACCTTCAATATAGAACAGTCATTCTTTGAAGAGTGGTCTAATTGGGTAGATCAGTATTTTATCAGAGCGCATATGTCTACCAAGATATTTACAGCTTATAGTATCAATAGATTGATCGGTGGTGATCAGCGAGATGGTGTCAACTATGCCATACAGTTTGTATGTGATAGCTTGGGTTCTTTCCAGAAGTTTGCAACCACTTTTCATACTGATATAGAAAAGAACATGAGATCGACTTGTGGTGAAAAAGCAGTTAGCTATGCCTCATTGATGGAGGTGATCGAATATAAAAATATAAAACAATCTTAGTTATGACCTTTGACCTTACCGAAGAACAAATAGCAGTACAAGAAGCAGCCAGAGAATTTGCGCAGCAGGAGCTTCTACCAGGAGTAATCGATCGCGATCGTGATATGATTTACCCTACTAGTCAGGTTAAGAAAATGGCAGAAATGGGTTTTCTAGGAATGATGACGTCATCTCAATATGGCGGCGGAGGCATGGATACTATGTCATACGTGCTAGCTATGGAAGAATTAAGTAAGGTGGATAACTCCTGCTCCGTAATTATGTCGGTTAATAACTCCCTCGTCTGCTGGGGTTTAGAGCAATATGGAAACGAAGCACAAAAGCAAAAGTACCTTACCAAAATAACTACAGGAGAGTGGATAGGAGCATTTTGTTTATCAGAGCCGGAAGCCGGATCTGACGCTACCAGTCAGCGTACGACAGCTATTGATATGGGAGATCACTACCTGCTTAATGGCACTAAAAACTGGATCACCAATGGAGGATCTAGCCGTATACACCTAGTCATTGCTCAGACAGATGCAGATAAAGGTCATAGAGGCATCAATGCATTTATCGTAGATGCAACCTGGGATGGAGTAGAAATCGGTGCCAAAGAAGATAAATTGGGTATTAGAAGCTCTGATACTCATACGATCTTATATAATGACGTGAAAGTTCCTAAAGAAAACAGAATTGGAGAGGATGGTTTCGGTTTCAAATTTGCAATGAAAACACTCTCTGGTGGTCGTATAGGTATCGCTGCTCAAGCCCTAGGGATTGCTGCGGGGGCTTATGAGCTGGCATTAAAGTACTCCAAAGAAAGAGAAGCTTTTGGTAAAGCAATATCAAAGCACCAGGCAATAGCCTTTAAGCTTGCGGATATGGCCACGGAGATAGAGGCAGCAAGACTATTAGTATATCGAGCTGCATGGTTAAAAGATCAAGGGGAGGATTATGCTGGAGCGAGTAGTATGGCTAAGCTATATGCTGCTGAGACTGCTATGAAACATACCGTAGAAGCCGTGCAGATACATGGTGGCTATGGCTTTGTGAAAGAGTACCATGTGGAGCGACTCATGCGAGATGCTAAGATTACTCAAATCTATGAAGGTACTTCTGAGATTCAAAAAGTAGTGATTTCAAGAAATATTTTGAAAGGAAAGCTTTACGAGACTATACTTTCCAAATAAGTTACGAACTTTAAAATATGAACTTGGGTAGGAGTTTTCTTATTGGTCGACTATTCAATATACCCGTACGTCTACATTGGACTATATTCTTGCTTATTCCTTTTATTGCTTTTCAGACGGCACCGAGTGGTTATGCTTATGAGAATATATTTTGGTTTACCATCTTAGTCATAGGAGTATTTGGCAGCGTATTACTGCATGAATATGGTCATGCGCTTACAGCCAGGTTTTTAGGTTATTCAACAAGAGATATTATATTATCACCCATAGGTGGAGTTGCCAGGCTTGAAAAATTTCCAAAAGACTCTAAACATGAGCTGTGGATTACCATTGCAGGTCCACTTGTCAATATTGCATTAGCGATCATCTTTGCTTTTCTTCTAGTTATTTTATACGGTATGGGCTTTTTACCCGCAAGTGCTACCGTTTCAGAGATTGATAATCCCAACGAAGTTCTCAGAATCATCATGATTACTAACATTGCATTGTTTTTATTTAACCTTATACCTGCCTTCCCCATGGACGGTGGTCGCATACTGCGGGCATCGATAGCTCTGATAATCGGAAGGGAGAAAAGCACGAAAATTGCCGTCACCATAGGTAAGATAATGGCAGTTCTTTTTGTGATAGGAGGAATATATGTAGGGTCTACTACCTTACCCATCATAGGGATTTTCATTTTCTTCTCTGCAGGCAATGAGATGAAGCAATTAGGGCATGAACAACGACTCAATGATACTTTAGTAAAATCTCTATCTCGTGAAGAGCAGGTTAAGCTACATATTGGAGATACTATTTTAGATGCTATAGCAAGATATAATGAGGGTGTTCAGCGTAATTTTTTAGTCTATAATTCATTGGGATATGTAGCTGGAGCATTGCCAGAATACTATATCCAACAGGCGATCTCATCAGGTGTGGGTCTAGATAAAAAACTTGGACAATACATGAGTACGGCATGGACATCGGTATCGGGTAATTTATCAGCACTTGAACTTTTCGACATTTTTAAAAAACAAGGTGTAGCCATCGCTCATGTTATGGATGATGATGGAGTGATTATCGGAATTATTGATCGAAATATACTTGGAAACTTTATAAATAATGAAGTGGATAAATAATGGGTGTAAAAATGAGTTGTAAGCGCTTAGCTTTCAATATGAAGCCTTTTTGGAGTTTCGTCTTATCTTTAAGACAGGTGGATCTATGAATAAATAAATTGATTTTCAACTACTTAAATAAGAAAAAGTAAGGGGGAAGCACTTTTATAAATATTCTTCCACATTATGTGGAAATCTCGTGCATATACCCACTTTTATTATATATAATTTTACCGCTAAATCAGAACCTTAGTATGGCAACATTCTCTACTCGCTCCTTTGCATCTCGACACTTAGGGATCAATAATGAAGAGCTTTCTATGATGCTTGAAGAAATCGGTGTAAATAGCCTAGATCAACTTATAGAAGAGACAGTACCTCAGAGCATTAAACTGACTCAAGATCTTGATCTAAGTCCGGCGCTTTCAGAATATGAATATTTGAAAAGTATCAAGCAGATTGCTAGTAAAAATATGCTTTACCGAAATTTTATAGGTCAAGGCTATTATGGTACCATTACGCCATCCGTGATACTGAGAAATATTTTCGAAAATCCGGGCTGGTATACTCAGTATACTCCATATCAAGCAGAAATTGCTCAAGGTAGACTTGAAGCATTGCTCAATTTTCAAACCATGGTGGCAGATCTTACAGGTATGCCGCTAGCAAATGCGTCACTACTAGATGAGGCCACAGCAGCAGCTGAGGCTATGAGTATGTTTTACGGAATAGTCAATAAAAAACGTAAAAAGAATCCTGCAAAAAAGATCTTTATTGATCAAGGTGTATTGCAACAGACGATTGATGTAGTCACGACTAGGGCCTATCCTTTGGATTTAGAGATTGTCATAGGAGACTGGCAAGCTCAAGAGCTCGATGATACTTACTTTGCTGCTTTATTGCAGTATCCCAATACTTATGGTGCGGTAGAAGACTATCGAAATTTTTGTCAATCGGCACATGAGCATGGACTACTGGTAGGTGTAAGTGCTGATATATTGAGTTTATCCCTGCTAGAGGCACCAGGAGAATGGGGAGCAGATGCCGTGTACGGTACTACTCAGAGACTAGGTATACCTATGGGTTTCGGTGGGCCGCATGCAGCTTATTTTGCAACTAAGGAAGATTATAAACGACAAATCCCAGGGAGGGTAATAGGCATCTCAGTAGATCGTCATGGCAATCCTGCATTGCGTATGGCTCTTCAGACAAGAGAGCAACATATCAAAAGAGAAAAAGCGACCTCCAATATCTGTACCGCACAGGCATTGCTAGCAATTATGGCTGGGATGTATGCATGTTATCATGGTAAGGATGGGCTCGTAGAGATAGCGACTCGCATACATGGGTATGCTCAGCTATTGGCTAATACGCTGATCAAAATGGGCGTTACGCTACGAGAAGATTCTTATTTCGATACGATTACCATACAGGTAAATACGGATGACTTGGAGCAATTACAAAAAATTGCGTTGGCTCATGAAACCAATTTTAATTATGGGCAAGATTATGTCTCTATAAGTATCGATGAAACACATGACGAAAAAGATATCCAGCATGTGATAGAGATATTTACTAAGGCACTTAGTACAGAAGCTGCCACCGTAGAAGATATAAATACACTGCAAGTACCACCACATTTGCAGCGATCAACAGACTTTATGAGTCATCCTGTATTTTTCCAATATCGTACGGAGACTAAGATGATGCGATATATCAAAAGCCTTGAAAATAAAGACTTATCCCTTGTGCATGCAATGATTGCTTTGGGTAGTTGTACGATGAAGCTCAATGCCGCAACTGAATTGATGCCAGTAAGCTATGCAGAATTTGGAGCCCTGCACCCTTTTGCACCGTTAGATCAGTGTTCGGGATACCTACAAATATTTAAAGAATTGGAAGAAGATCTCTGTGAGATTACTGGATTCACGGCTTGTAGCTTACAACCAAATAGTGGAGCACAGGGAGAGTTTTCTGGCTTGTTGGTCATAAAAGCTTATCATGAAAATAATAATGATCATCATAGAAATATAGCGCTTATACCTTCATCTGCGCATGGTACTAATCCAGCAAGTGCAGTCATGATGGGTATGAAAGTGGTTATTGTAAGATGTGATGACGCTGGAAATATTGACCTAGAAGACCTTAAAGAAAAAGCTATTGAACATAGTGACAATCTAGCCGCCCTCATGGTTACTTATCCTTCTACACATGGTGTATTTGAGACGGCAATACAAGAGATATGTGACCTCATACATGAGCATGGTGGGATGGTCTATATGGACGGAGCCAATATGAATGCTCAGGTAGGGCTTACCAGTCCTGCACGTATAGGAGCAGACGTATGTCACCTCAATCTGCACAAGACCTTTGCTATACCGCATGGCGGAGGTGGACCTGGTATGGGGCCTATATGTTGCAATGACAAGCTAAAACCTTTTTTACCTGGGCACTTTCATAAGAATGATGCCAATAGAGCAGTGTCAGCAGCACCATGGGGTAGTGCAAGTATATTATTGATATCTCATGCTTATGTCAAAATGCTAGGAGCACAAGGAGTAACGGATGCTTCTAGATACGCCATATTGAATGCCAACTATATCAAATCAAAATTGGAAAATGATTTCTCTGTATTATATGTAGGTGATAAAGGTAGATCAGCGCATGAGTTGATCATAGATCTACGGATGTATAAGCCATTAAATATTGGATCAGAAGATGTAGCAAAACGCATGATCGATTATGGTTTTCATGCGCCTACCATGTCGTTTCCGGTACCAGGTACTATCATGATCGAACCTACAGAGTCAGAGGACAAAGATGAGTTGGATCGCTTTTGCGAAGCTATGCTTAGTATCAAAAAAGAGATCGATGCAATCGCCACAGGTGATGCGCCTGCTGAAAATAATGTAATGAGCAATGCTCCGCATACCTTAGAGGAAATTTGCAGCGATGAGTGGCCTTATGAATATACTCGAGAGCAAGCTGCTTTCCCGCTTTCGTATTTGAAAGAAGGTAAGAAATTTTGGCCTGCGGTGGCTAGAGTGGATAATGCATATGGTGATCGTAATCTAGTATGTACCTGTCCGCCTATTGAGTCTTATATGACAGATGAAGTAAGCTAATTGTGAAAATATTGGATCGTGGATATTGGATAAGTAAGCATTACTACTATCAGTCATTGGTCCACTATTTTATTCAAGCAATACGATTTAGAAATATAGCCTATTTCAGCGTTTGTAATGCAGCTATTCCCTTTGGTGGAATGCTAGATGATGCCAAAAGCGATGTATATGATTTAATTGGGGATAGATATCTCATTAAGTCCTTTTCAGTTATTTCAGGGAATGAACTCATCGAACTAATCGATCAGAACAAGTTGCGTTTTCCTATAGTACTGAAGCCCAATATTGGCTTTAAGGGTTATGGTGTACATATTATAAAAAATCTGAATCAACTCCATAGATGTATCGCTGATATTGACTTTTCTAAAGAGTGGCTAGCGCAAGAGTATATTGATTATGCTCATGAATATTCTATTCTTTATCGACGATTGCCCGACTCTGAAGTCGGAGAAATAAGCTCTTTTATCGAAAAAGAATACCCCTACGTAACGGGAGATGGATCGTCATCCATTAAGCAACTTTTAGATAAGTACAATAATCCATTTATTGATAAGGAATCATTGAAATCCGATCTCAGTGCTGATCTTAATTATATCCCACTTATAGGAGAGAAATATATACTACATCGTATCGGTAATTATTCTAGAGGATCTAAGTTTTATAGTCTTCAAGACCAAATAGACGATATGCTTACAGCAGCTATGGATACTTTTTATCAAGAATCGAAAGGGCTTTATTTTTTTCGAATAGATTGTAAAGCCCAGTCATTAGAGGCACTGCGTCAAGGAAAATTTAAGATAATGGAGCTCAATGGACTTAAATCTGAGCCTCTACATATTTATGATCCTTCTTCCACTATTGCAGGGAACTTCACTATTATTAAAGATCACTGGAGATTTATAAGAGGCATAGTAGCACAATTAAAAGATAATACTAAAATTTCGTTACCAAAAGCGAAAGACTCCTTCCGTGCCCTAAAAAATATCAGATCAGCCGTGGAATAATCTTTAATCTGACTAAAATCTAAATCCTAGAGTGGCCGTGAGATCCGTGATATTACTAGAAAGATCTACCTGTTGAGATTCATCTATATCATTCACTCGGTATAGATAATACTCTTCATTTTGTTGGCGCGATTGTAACCCTAGGTCAAAGGAGAAACTTCTTTTTTTGATACCTATTCCTAATCCCAACGTAAGATTATTATCAATTGATTCATCGGTATAGGGGGACTGATCCATGGATATACCTGCTCTTAGTCGTAGCGAGTGATACCCAAGTTCGGTGCCCAGTCTGATATTCATTACATTATTTAATTCATCTGCTATTTGGTCATTTAGCTGAGTTTCAAATTCTGCATCTGCACTACTGCTACGATCGCTGCTGGTCAGGTTAAAAGAATTAGATGAGTAATCTATAAACTCTAGATCAGCATTGACAAAGCCCCGTATAGCTCCTAGTTTGTATATAAACCCAGCGCTGGCCACGTAAGTCCAAGGTGTAGTCATTCTATAGTCAAAACTACCATCAGGGCTTCGTGAAGTATTCGATTCGGTGCCATTGGCATCTGTGTATGTATAGTCGATATTGGTGAAAAAATTATCACTTAGCCCATAAATTGTAGGTGTATGTACGGCTGCTCCGAGCCTAAAATTTTGAAAACCTACATACTGTATTCCTAGTTTGGCATTTATTCCTGCGCCTGATGTACTTACATACTCGGTGTAGGATAGTCTATCAAAAAAATCTATTTCTTGGCGGTCATCAGATTCGCGATAAGTTTTAGTGGTTTCATAGCTCATGATAGGTATACCTATATTAGCACCAATGCTGAACTTACGATTTATATTTCCAGCCCATCCGAAGCTCAATTCATTGATTCTACCTCTTCGAGTGGTGGTTTCTGACTTGGGTACATCTCCGTCATAATTATCAAAATCGGTAAGGTATGTATCTCCATCCCGATCATATAATGCAAATACATCCCATGCGGGACCTGCCTCAAAATTATCTAGCTCTTCTGGTAATAGGCCAAATGCTCTGGCAGCCCATCGATCCGTTATAGAGCCAGGATTATTTCCTATGATTCGGAAATCTTGAGAAAAAATTGCTCTTTTATTAATTGCAATACTCCAATTACTCGTCGTGAAAGCCAATGCAATTGGCTGATTGGCAAACACTACGCCTATACTCCCTAGACCAAATCGATTACTAGATTCATCCACTACAGGTCCCTCTGCAAGGCTTGACTCTGAGCTATTGAAATTGAAACTAGGAGAAAACGAAAATTCTGAACTTCTATATGAAGCCAAACCAGCGGGATTTATCGATAGTACTCCCATATCTTCTCCCATAGCACCAAATGCTCCAGCAAGAGATGACATTCTAGCGGTCGATATTCCATTATTAAACTGACTATATCTAAGGGCATCTGTGACAGTCTGTGTAGCAGCAGAGAAGCTAAAAGAAAGAAGTGTGATTGTAAGTATTAGATATTTAGGGCTCATAGGAAGTTGCTTATTGATACTATAAAAAAGGTGGATATTAAAGAGTTCAATATCCACCTGATTTTTTCAATATTTAGTCGAGGTATTATTTACCTCCTCGTCTTGACGATCTGCTTGATCTGGCGGATCCTGATGGTCTCGAAGATGATCTATTGCTAGATCTGAATGAGCTACTATTG
>JAHDGW010000061.1 GCA_020631635.1 Saprospiraceae bacterium | reverse complement strand
CGGTAATCTCTATATCATTGGTAAATTCGGCAATGATGACAGAAAAGTCCTGTACTGAATTACTACTTACAGTTTTGAGTTCAGAGATGGCTTCGATCTCTTTCTCGATAGGTTTGGAGATGAGATTTTCTATCTCCTCAGCAGAGTTACCAAAGTAGGGTGTATTGACGTATATGGTAGGTAGAGATGCATCAGGGTATTGCTCTTTAGGCATCTTGTCATAGCTCTGTATACCAAATAACAGAATCATGATGGCGATGAGAAATACACTAGTCGCATTGTCTACGGCAAAGCTGCTGAGCGAAAACTGGCGTAATTCTGATTTATTAGGTTTGTCAGTCATGATCTTTACTTTTCGGAGTTATTAACGATAAGTTCTGTGCCATTTTTGACTGATTTATGCCCTTTTACGAGGAGCATATCTCCTTCTTTAAGTCCTTGAGTAATTACGATTTCACTATCGTAGCTATCTTCTGTTTCGATCACCACTTTTTCGGCTATCGTCTTACCTTGATCTTTTTTACCGACATAGACATATTTTTGGCCATCTACATTTTCTTGTATAATATCCACGGGTATCACGATCGCATCTTTGATACTGAGGTCATTGAATTTGACTTCTGCAAGCAAGTTTGGTTTTAGCAATCCGCCCATGGTAGAGGTATTCATTTCTATTTTGAAAGTCCTATTGGAGGGATCTATAGATCTACCTACAAGGCTTATGCGCTCTGTGATGGTCTTATCTATAGCCGGAAAGTATATCTCAACTTGATCACCACGTTTTACAGATTGCAGATTGCGTTCTGGTATATCGGCTACTATTTTGATTTTAGAAGTATTCAAAATTTGTACTATGGGAGCTCCAGGAGCAGCCATTTCTCCAGCACTTAAAAACTCGCGATCTATGATACCGCTGATAGGTGCATATACATTGGCTTTTGCTAGTTGAGTCTCTATCTGAGCAATTCCTTTTTCTATACGTTCTTTGTTTGTTTTTGCTTCAAGATATTGTAACTCCGATCCTATCTCTTGGTCCCATAGTCTTTTTTGTCGCTCAAAGACAGTCGTCGCAAAATTAAGGTTCGTAACCAACTCATCTTTTTGTTTTTCTAATGATTGTAGATCTACTCGGGCGATTAAGTTACCACGTTTCACGTATTGACCTTCTTCTACATTGACCGAAAGTATCCTACCTCCAGTCTCACTGCTTGCCATAGCCATATCATCGGATACCACGTTAGCCTGTACAGACACAAAGCTATTGAAAGTGCTCGGTGAAATCGTACGAAGATCTACTACAGCTTTATCAACCTTCTTAGGTTCTAATACTTCTATCTCAGTATTGAGTTTATCAATATCTGCTTGTAGTGCTTGAAGTTCAGTTCGTTTTTCTTTGAGTAATGTCTTTTTACCATCAATATCTTCAGGCCAGACTTCTGGTGCTTGACAAGAAAATAGTAGCAAAATTGCCAGGGTAGAGAGTATATAATATTTCATTGTTTGTTGATTTCGATGTTAGTAGTTATTAAAGAATGCCCAGAGCGATATCCATATCTATTTTACTGAGTAATAAATCGTAGAGGGCCGATATATATGAGCCTTGTGTCTGGTATAGGTCTGATTCTGCTTGAGATAGTTCAACACTAGAGCCAACGCCTTCGCGAAACTTGATTTGGGTTTTATCAAATATTTTTTGACTGAGCGCTAGAGAGTTTTTTTGATTGAGTACTGTCTGCTGTGCATTTTTATAAGCCAATCGGGTATTCTCAACTTGGAGCTTCATACCCCTTTCAAATTCTCTTTTTTGCAAGTCTATTTTCTCTAAAGTCAATTTTGATTTTTGCATTCTTGCAGACTTTTGGCCACCATCATAAATGGGTATGTTGATAGATATTCCCGCAACTAAAGTTGGGAGTATTCCTGCTTCATTACTGTCGAATAGATTGGTTCTTTGGATAGATCCCTGATAGCTAGCAAAGGCCCTTGCAGATGGCAGATATCCAGCTTTATGGCGTTTGAGATCCAATTGATTAAGTTCTTTATTAGTCTCTAACAGTTGATACTCTAAGCGTTTTGTGATATCCAACTCTTGATCATTGGAGGCTATATATTGCGATTCCAATTCTTCTAAATTTTCAGTTAATATAATCTCTTGATCAATCGGATAGCCCATCTGAAATTTCAATAAGTTTTTAGAAACAGAAATGAGTTGATCTAGATTAGATGACTGAGTTTTGAGCCCATCTAGAGAGAGTTGTAATCTATCTACGTCCAGTGATTCTACAAATCCATTCTCAAAAAATGCTTTAGTGTCAGATAGTGTTTTCGTGAGTACAGCGATATTTTGATCGAGTACTTCTTTATTCTTTTGAGCAACAAGCACGGCGGCATATGCTTTAGTGACGTTAGATTTGATATCTTGTTCTGTAAGTTCTAGCTCTCGGTTTACGAGCTCCTTATAAAGTCTAGCAGCCTTCAAGCCATATAAATATGAACCGTCGAAAATAAGTGAACTCGCTTCAATCTTACCCGTTAGATTATGTGGTTGGAAAAAAGTAAATTCAAATACTTCTGGATCTGCAAGTTCTCTAGGTTGAATCACATTTTCCTGAAATAATACTCCATACACGGCTGGAGATATAAAGTCTTCTACAGGTTGCACGGGTAATTCAAAATAGTAAGAATAGTCAATACCTCCATTGACTTGAGGTATTCCTATTGCTCTATATTCTTTGATATCAGAATCGGCTGATGCAATGTCGAGTTGTTTTATCTTGACATCATTGCTATGTTCCAGACCATATGCCACGGCTTCTGCCAAATCATAACTTTGGCCCGATAGGCTTGCCGTATAGAGTATGGATAGTATTAAAATGTAGGGTTTCATGTAGTAGTGTATTTTTATTGGCTTTAGATTTCTATTTTTTGTAGTATTGCTCTGCCTCTATCCGTCACTATACCTCGCATGTGATAGCGTATGGATTCGGCAAATATTTCTGATTTCGGAAATTGATTAGGTGGAAATATATTTTCATCTATCATGGTAGTCACAAGACCTACAAAAAGTTTTGCGATGATCTTTGGGTCAAATCTTTGGCTATAAAGACCTTGTTCAATGCCAATTTCCATATTAGTGCTTATGGTTAGCTCGATATGACGATTACGTTCAGCTTCTAGATCTATCCAGAAAGCACCATGATATTTTTGCAAATCAAAAAGAAAACCAGGTTTCATTTTTCGCAAGAAATCTATATTGTGTTTAGCTATAGCAATCATACTTTCTATAGCATTTTCACCTGAGTGCAGTAGCTTATCTATCTCTGCTTGGTTAGTACTCATGTACTCAGTAACAGTCTCTTCTACGAGCTCATTTTTATTATTTATAAAATTGTATATCGTCTTTTTTGATATCCCCAAGCGCTTGGCAAGATCATCCATACTGACGCTTTTAATCCCATACCGCAGAAAGCAGTCGAAGGCAGAGAGCATGATTTTTTGTCTTGTTGGCATACTGCAAATTTATGCCAATGAAACCTAGGAAACTCAAATGAGTTTAAAAGTTTCCCAAGTTTTCTGTGGAATGTAAGCTTTAAGGGGTGAACCGATGGTTTAATTCTACGAATAGTGCTTGAAATTGATCTACAAAAGAACTTATTTAAAGTAGTTTAACCCGCATTATGTATTAGAGCTTCGTGATGAGAGCATAAAGTGCAATAAATCAGCAATTTATATTTGAAAACTATTCCGATAGCTATCGAAACCGCTATGGTTAGAGAAGATAGAATGGAGAAGCTTCTGATTTGCAGCAATTTATGGTCGTAATAGATTTTCTAATGCATAATGCGGGTTTAAGTACAAATAGTCGATCTTAGCAACCATGGAATTGCAATATATAGTAGGAGTGATGTCAGGCAGTTCGCTAGACGGAGTCGATGTCTGTTTATGTTCATTTCATGACACAGGGAAGTGGGAGTTGTTAAAATCAAAGGTTTATGACTTTCCAGCTTCACTGGCGAATGCATTGCGCAATGTACCCTTTCATGATGTTAGATTGATGCATCAATTGGAGGTTTCATTCACCGACTTTTGTGGTCAGACAGTTCTTCAGTTTTTGGAGGATATTAGGGATATAAAAATTGCTGCCATTGCTACTCATGGTCATACTATACTTCATCAGCCAGGTTATTCAATACAATTGACCAACGGAGCTAGATTAGCTACCACGGTTGGATTGCCCGTAATTTGTGATTTTCGACAAGGAGATATCGCATTGGGAGGTCAAGGAACACCTCTAGCCGCTACGGTTGATCAGCAGTTATTTGGGGAGTATGCTTATGCGCTCAACCTCGGTGGCATTGCCAATATTTCTATCCAAATGGATGTAACTAAGCAGGCATATGATGTAGTTCCATGTAATCAGATCCTCAATGCTTTATCTTCAGAGCTTAGCAAACCTTTTGATTATGGTGGGCAGATCGCTAGCACAGGAAAATGCAATACAACGCTTTTATCATCATTATCAGAGTTAGATTATTTCCATAAATCGGTCCCTAAGTCTCTTGACAATACATGGGTGATGGGACCATTTTATGATATCATAAAAAAGAATGGATCAAGTATCTCTGATAAGTTGAGTACTATGATTCATTTGATAGTGGATCAAATTATCTTGGCTATAAAAGCTAATCAAATACCTCATCAGGCAAGGATGCTTGTCACTGGCGGGGGAGCTTTCAATACCTTCTTGATCGAACAATTACGTATAGAATTAGTCAAAATAGCAGTTGATCTTGAACTTCCGAGTCCAGAAATTATTGATTTCAAAGAATCGATACTGATGGCATATCTTGGTTATCTACGATTACAACATAAACCTAATATAGTCCACCAAGCTACGGGAGCAGAGAGAGCACATAGCGGAGGAGCAATATATATCCCATGATCCAAAAAGACGATAAAATATTAATCACTGGTGCTACTGGATTTATAGGATCTTATATAGCTAGATACATGTATTCTAAGGGATATACCAATTTGCATGCTACCAAGCGAAGTAAAAGTTCAGTGAAGATGCTTGGATCAGATGTCGATAAAATATCATGGATTGAAACAGATATTTTAGATGTAACCACATTAAGTAGTGCTTGCAAAGGAGCTCAACTAGTCATACATGCTGCAGCGATGGTAAGTTTTCACCCTCATCATAAATCAGCGATGTATCGTACGAATGTAGAGGGTACAAGTAATGTAGTGAATGCATGTATAGAGCATCATGTACCTAGATTGTTATACTTGAGTAGTATATCGGCAGTGGGTAAACCAAGCAATATAAGCCTCGCCATAGATGAAGACACAGAATGGGAGGCTAATGAATATACATCAGACTATTCTAAGTCTAAGTATCTCGCAGAGCTGGAGGTTTGGCGAGGCAAGGAAGAAGGACTTCAAGTTAGTATTTTGAATCCAGGTGTAGTACTCGGAGCAGGTCGATGGGACGATACATCCCTCAAAATCATTAAGACTATTGATAAGGGAGTACCTTTTTACCCCATCGGATCCAATGCATTTGTGGATGTTAGAGATGTTGCTAAGATGGCTTATATGATGATTGATCAACAGGTTTATGGAGAACGCATATTGGCTATAAGCAAGAGTGTCAAGATCAAATCATTATTGGATAGTATAGCAGAAAAAATCGGTGTAAAAGCTCCTCAGACGGCTTTAAAACCCTGGATGTTTCCTTTTGCATCCAGGATAGCAAAGATCGTTGCTTTTTTTACTAGACAACCGCCTTTCATCACTAGAGCGACCATCATGAGTACTTGCGAAGATTGGCACTATGATACCTCCAAATCCAAAGAACTATTGGGGATGGAATATATCGATATAGAGAAAACCATTGAAGATATGTGTGATGCTTATGTGGAGTCAAAAGAGCAGATTAAGCCGATGGCATTGTTGGATTTTGAATCATAGTAGTAACTTAAGGAGTCGATGTCAAATACCACGATCAAGATAGGATACGATGCCAAACGACTGTTTCATAATCGTACAGGTTTAGGCAATTATAGTCGGACCTTAGTCAAGGAGTTACATCAAAGATTTCCACAAATAGAGTTTCATTTATTTAGTGCAACTACGAAGAGAGATTCTGAAACCGAGTATTTTTTCAATCATAATAACATACATATACATACCTGTGATAGTGGGTCTGGGCTATGGTGGCGTAGCTTCAAGATTACCCATAAAGTCAATGATCTAGGGCTAGATATTTATCATGGTTTGAGCCATGAGCTACCGCTCAACCTGAGCAAGATGAAAGCTAAAACGGTAGTAAGTTTTCACGATCTCATTTACGAAAAATATCCTGAGCAATTTCCCTGGTTTGATTGCATGATGTATAAGTTTAAGTATCGCACATCCGTCCAAAGTGCGGATCAAATAGTAGCTATAAGTCAATCTACGAAGTCCGATCTTACCAATATATACAAAGTTGATGAAGCCATAATTAAGGTGATTTATCAGGGGCAATCTCTTTCTGATGCCAGTAATACCACTCCAGCGAATTTACCTGAGCGATATTGGCTGTACGTAGGTAGCGTCATAGAGCGAAAACGTCTTGAGGATGTCGTGATGGCTTTGCATCAAATGCCTCCTGAAGATAGGCTACCTGTAATCGTGATAGGGACGGGATCTACTTACTACAAAAAGGTCAAGGAACTCATACAACATTACGATTTGTCAGATTATTTCATACACAAGGGTCATGTGAGGGAGTCACTGGCACATGTTTATAAGCATGCTTTAGCATTGGTGTATCCTTCCATTTATGAAGGTTTCGGTATACCAGTCATAGAAGCATTGAGTCAAAATACTCCTGTCATTATTTCTGACCATCAAGCCTTGGGAGAGGCGGCCGGTCCTGGAGCTTTAAAGTTTGAATCATACAACTCGGAGCAACTAAGTGCAACTATGCTGCGGCTTCAAAATAATAAAAACCTTGCCGAGGATCTTGCTACAAGGGGAAAGAGCTACATAGTCAATAGTTTTAATCATGACCTCATTTGTAGTCAATGGATGGATTTATATTCTAATTTAATAAGGTAGTTTTTGGTAAATAATAGAGGCAAATACATCATTATCAGCAGAAATCATATTACAACAATTATATATAAGTAAAAATTTATATATATCTTTGTTGAAAGTGTAACTCTTCGCTTCGACTCGAGGGGAAGCACTTATTAATAACCAAGACTACGACACTAATGTCTTACACTACCGAAAACTACACTGGTAGGGGTATACCTGCCCTGCTGTTGCTGCTATTTCTATGCATTGCAACCTACTCCAACGCTCAATCGATTTGTCAGATCATGACTCCAGATGAACCTTTCATGGAATCATCTTCTCGATCTTATGGTGATTTTGCCATTTCCGATACAGGAGATCATAGCTGGCAATCTAGTGATAATTCATTTTTTAGCGATGGAAAGTTTATGCAGATATCTATGGACTCTATGTCTCAAAGTGATGTCGTCAGATTATTTGATTTTAAATTTCAGGTACCTGCTGGTGCGACGATTCAGGGGATAGAAGTGGAGATTGACGGATATGCTAGTGAAGAGGGAATCGCAGATGTCTTATTGAGTCTTACTTCAGGAAGTGATGAAAGTATCAATCTGGGTGGTAGTCCTCTTTTTGGTCAAGAGTGGGGGCTAGAGCAAAGTACTTGGTCGTATGGATCTAGTTTTTATTTATGGGATCTACAATGGACTCCTGAGATGCTTAATGCTGAAGATTTTAGTGTCAATCTTCAAGTAGCAAATATCTCAGAAAAGACCATGGACGCTTTTATAGATAGATTGAGTGTAAAAGTCAGTTATACTCCGCTCTATACCGCTTGTGATCACAATTGTCTAATATTTTATATCAACGAAAACCCAAGTATAGACTCCTACAATTGGACTTATCCCAATGACTTTCACTTGTTATCTGCTACAGATACAGAGCATGATCTAAGTATAGGACAAGATGAAGTAACGCAAGGTGCTTACGAGGTCTGTGTCGAGTCATTGATATCGACTACCGTGGTAGAGGAATGCTGCAGGACATTTGTCATAGATAATTGTGCAACATCGAGTATCGGCGATTTTGTCTGGGAAGACATCAATTACAATGGATTACAAGATGCTGATGAGCCGGGTCTTGCAGGTGTAGTCATGGAGTTGTATGATGATCAAAATAATCTGATAGCCACCAGTACAACAGATTCTATAGGGATGTACATTTTTGATGAGGTAGAAAAAGGATATTATACCGTAAGGACGAGTTCATTATCCTCAGAATTTCTTCATACTCAGACTAATATAGGGGCGGATGATTTTCTAGATAATGATTTCGTAAGTATGGGAAGTTTTCTCACTTCTTATGAATTTTATTTAGAGCCAGGCATGGTCAAAGATGATATTGACCTCGGAGTTTATAGGGCAGTATCTATATCTGGACAAGCCTTTGAAGATATGGCCTATGATGGTCAGCGCAATGATCAAGATCCTTTCGTGGGAGGATTGGTAGTATATCTCACTGATGAGGTAGGCGATACTATTGCATCTACTACAACGGATATGTCGGGGGCATATAGTTTTGATATGTTGACTCCTGGTACATACATGGTGGTATTTGAGATAAGTGATTTTGAAGTTACTCTCCAAGATATCGGTGATGATACTACGGATAATGATTTTGCTTCCGATGCCAGCGTAGGACCTTTTACACTCGGATCTGGAGATCATATGACCTCGTTAGATATAGGGTTGTTTATGCGAGTATCCTTGGGTGACTTTGTGTTTATTGATGTCGATCGTGATGGTATTCAGAGCAATGCAGATATAGCACTCGGAGAAATATGGATACGAATATTTAGAGCAGATGGCAGCGGTATGATTGAGATAGAAAGTAATGCCGATGGATCTTTTTGTTTTGATAATCTATTGCCGGGTTCTTACTTTATAGAGCTACTATTAGATGAAGAAATTTTTACCGTAACTGACCTTGAAATAGGTGATCCTATAACCGATAGTAATGGTATCATGGACGGTAATCTATTTTTAAGTCAGACGGTATTTATACCATCAGGTACTGATTTTAAAAGCTTAGATATTGGAGTTCAATATCTTCCTTCATCGATTTCAGGATTTGCATGGTTAGATAAAAACGCTGATGGTATACTACAAAATGAAGAGCAACGTCTGAGCGATATCTCTATGATGTTAGTCAATATGATGAGTAATAGTACTACTGTCGTAGATACAGATACTGATGGTAACTACAGGTTTGATAATCTAGATGCAGGTCAATATTTTATCAAATTTGGGTTTGATGCTGATCAGATTGCGACTATTCCTGACAATACTTCTGAGGATTTGGATAGTGATATCATAGACTCTTTCGGAGCTTTTACTACAGCTATGATTGACGTAGGCATAGATGATCAGATAACCAATGTTACCGGAGCATACTATGAGCTGGCAAGTGTCGGTAATTTTGTTTGGTTGGATGAAAACTTGAATGGTACTCAAGAGGATAATGAAGAAGGGATAGATGGCGTAATGATTGACCTACTGGATCAGGATGGAAACCTTTTAAATTCTACAGAAAGTAGTAATGGTGGTATATACCTGTTTGATGATTTAGTACCGGGGATGTATCAAATTGTTGTTAATTACCCTACTGGATTTGATAGTACATTGGGTAATGCAAGTGTCGATATTGCTGTGGACTCCGATATCACCATGACCAATGGTGTGGGAAGAACCCCAATTTTTGAGCTTTGCTCGGGAGAACAAAATAATACGATCGATCTTGGTCTCGTAGATATGAGATCCAACGTCTCTGGTCTTGTATTTATCGATGATAATGGAAACGGGATAAGAGATGATAATGAACTCCTGCTGGAGGGAATACAAGTTGAGTTACTAGATATGACTGGTGCCACTGTTGCTATACTGATGACAGATGAGGACGGTGCATACCTTTTCAATGATCTATCTCCCGGTCAGTATATGGTAAAAATGATCATTGACGACCAGTTTGAAATTACCACGGCCAATGTGGGTATCAATGACTTTATAGATAGTGATTTTACGGTACAGGATGATATGGTGATTTCAGAAGCATTAATCCTCAATCCACTCAATGAAATCACCAATCTAGACCTTGGAGTATACGAGTTAGTATCTATCGGAGATCAAGTTTGGTTGGATGAAAATGAAAATGGACTTCTAGATTTGGGTGAAATCGGTATTGAAGGAATAACTATAGAGCTTATACATTCGTCTGGAAGCATTATTGCTTCTACATCTACCGATGCAGATGGAACTTATTTATTCGCAGATTATGCACCTGGATTATATCAGATCAGAGTTAGTAATGGCGATGAGTATAGCTTTACCATGGCCAATGAGGGCTCCGATGAGTCTGTAGATAGTGATATTTCTATATTCATGTCTTCATTTGGCTTTTCTGATCAGACTTTGATCAGATCTGGCGTCCAATTCCTAGATTTAGACGTAGGGCTTATACAAGAAAATCAAAGTACCATCATGGGTACAGTGTGGAATGACCTCAATAGGGATGGTCTTTTTGAGGTGACAGAGTTTCCTTTAGACGGCGTATTGGTACAGCTTTTTGATGTCGATGGCAACAATATCAGTAATATGATGACGGATAGCCAAGGACAATATATGTTTGTGCAGCTATCCGCAGGGGATTACTATATACAGATCACATTACCAGATAATTTTGAGATCACAATCGCAGATGCTGGAGATGATACCATAGACTCAGATATCACAGGCAGTAATGGTCCATTGACTTCAGATATAATTTCCGTTTCATCAGGAGAAACTATTGAAAATATAGACGTCGGGTTGATCGCTGTAGGCAATAGTTCTATCGCAGGTCTAGCATGGAGAGATAGTGATCTCAATGGATTGCGTGATGGCAATGAGATGTTATTAAGCAACGTCATGGTTACACTTAAAAATAATGCTGGAGTAGTATTAGCATCTACACTTACTGATATGACAGGGGCTTATAAGTTTGAAAACCTAGTAGCAGGATTGTACAATATTGAGTTTTCTGATCCCTTTGGTTTTGGTTTTACTTTACCCAATGCGGGTGATGATATGATTGATTCTGATGTGGTTGGCAATGAAGTGACCAATGTATTTTTGTTTTTAGATACGGACCTTACAGGAGTAGACGCAGGCTTTGCAGTACCAGCGATGAGTAGCATTTCAGGTAGTGTATGGTTTGATGATAACAGAGATGGTCTCAATAATAATATGGAGCCGGCCGCTGATCCAGTAACTATTACATTATTCAATATGGATGATGAAGTGATCATGACGACCGTTTCTGCGGCGGATGGTACGTACGAGTTTACTGATCTTTTAGGAGGTAGCTACTATGTTGTATTCGGATCCATTGATAATTATACATTTACGCAGCCTTTAGTAGGTATTGATCATACCATTGACTCAGATGTCAATCAATCCATTGCCCCAGGTAGTACCTCACAGATATCACTCTCTGGTCAAGACTCTATTTTTGATATAGATGCTGGCTACATTTTACAAGCTAACGGTAGTATTGCTGGAGTAGTGATAGAAGATCTTAAAGTTGATGGTATCCAAGATGCAGATGACCTACCTATTTCAGATATAGAAATTAGCTTGTTTGATAGTGATGGAGTAGTCATATCTACAACCACTTCTGCCACAGATGGTACATACATATTTGATAATCTTGTACCGGGAGACTATTACGTTTTGGTTGATAAAACTATGGATTATTTACTTTCCATGGCGAATATAGGCTCCAATGATCAGATTGATTTTGATATTACGGAGAGCATAACGGCCAATAGTACAGATCTCATCTCACTTGCTATCAATGAAGAGATTGATGATATTGATATAGGACTTTATCAACTTGCGTCTATCGCTGGGATATACTTTTTTGATAACAATGAAAATGGCGTCATAGACCCGGCTGATGCCTTTATCGCGGATGCATTAGTAGAATTAAGAGATGCAATGGGTACAGTGATAGCAACGACTACTACGTCTAATTTGGGTACTTATATTTTTGAAGATCTCATGATTCAAGACTATATCGTAGCCTTTGCTTTTGATAGCGATCAGGAGTTTACCATTGCCAATACAAGTATGGATGATCTTATCGACTCAGACGTAATATCTGTAGACGGTACCTTTGGTGTCACAGGGATATTGAGTGCTATGAGCGGGATGCAGTTTATAGGTGTCAATGCAGGTGTAAAAGAAGCGGCACAGTTCATTGATATATCAGGAGTTGCCTGGGAAGATATCGATGGAGATGGAGAAAGAGAAACCGGAGATCCATTATTGTCAGGATATATGGTAAGCTTATTTGATGCTTCAGATATGCTTATTGCGACCACTATGACGGACTCCGATGGAGAATATAGTTTTACGAATCTTCCTAAGATGGATTATTACGTTGTATTTGATCTTCCTGCCAATCAAGGATTTACATTCGAAAATACTACTGCAGATAATATAGATAGTGATGTATTATCTACAGGAATAATAGGCGCTACAGATATTGTGAATGTTAGTATTTCGACACTTGATGCTGGCTATTACCGCTTTGCAAGTATAGGTGATCAGGTATTCAACGATTTCAATGTAAATGGTATCAATGATCTTACAGAGCAAGGTATCAATTCTATCAGAGTACGACTATTCGACGCCACTAATACTCAGATAGCGACACGATTTACCTCCACAGATAATGCGACAGGTCGCATGGGTGTCTATAATTTTGGTGGCTTACGACCAGGTAATTACTATGTACGATTTGACCCCGCGGGCGGGCTGTTTTTTACCGATCCTAATATTGGTGGTGATGATACTATTGACTCTGATGTCAACTCTTCTAATGGATTTGGAACTACACCTATATATACCCTGACTTCTGGTGAAGTGGAGACCTCGGTCGATGCAGGACTTTTGCAAGATCCAGCTTATATTGGTGATTATTGTTGGGTTGATATCAATGGTAATGGAGTTCAAGACGGTCAAGAGCCAGGCTTGGATGGAGTTACTATCCAGTTATTTTCCATAGATGGTGATCTCATCACCACAACTACATCTGGACCCAATCCTACTACATTAGAAAGTGGTTTCTATGAGTTTGTCAACGTACAACCCGGTGCATATTACTTAGTCTTTACTCCACCGAGTGATTATCTATATACAGATGCTGATCAAGGTGGCAATGATAGTCAAGACTCTGATATTACATCTGTGATCGAGCCTGGTGCAACCAATATTGTCAACCTAGCCTCTGGTGAATCAGATACTGATATCGACGGTGGATTTTTTATACCTGCGGGTCTAGGAGATTTTGTATGGAATGATCTCAATGAAAACGGTATCCAAGATGCGGGAGAGCCTGGCATTGCTGGTGTAGCAGTAGATCTTCGAGCGACTAATGGAGATATAATAGCAACTACAACTACTGATGCGAATGGGATGTACAATTTTGGAGGGCTTACCCAAGGGGTTTACTTCGTAAGTTTCACAGCGCCTTCTGGTTTTATGTTTACCACGGCCAATGCAGGTAATGATGACATCGACAGTGATGCCAATAGTACAGGAAATACGCCATTGGTCTCCCTAGCACATAGCGTCAGTTTTCAAGATCTGGATGCTGGTTTAGTAGAGGCAAGTTCTTTGGTAGGTAGTAGGGTATGGCTCGACTTCAATAGAGATGGTATTCAGACCTTCAATGAAGAGGGTATCGAAAATGTAGTGGTCAATCTGAAAAACATGGGCGGAACCACGGTGGCCACCACTACTACTGATTTTGATGGAGAATATAGATTTTTCAACATTACACCGGGTGACTATCAGGTACAGTTTATACCCATCGATAATCTTATGCTCACCGTACAAGATAATGGTACTGATGATAATCTTGATAGTGATGCAGACATTACAGGTCTCAGCAATATGTTTAGCATCAGCAATGGAGACTATAACATGCATGTAGACGCAGGGATGTTTCCAGTCAACGGGATATCTGGTCTCGTATACGAAGATATGAATGCTAGTAATAGCTATGACATCAATGAATTTATGATGCCTGATGTCATGGTAGAGCTCTGGAATATGAACGATACCAAGATTGATGAAATGATGACTTCAGAAAACGGAGCTTATGTATTTGAAAATATCACTTCAGGGACATACAGACTCAGATTTTTAATGGAAGATCATTATCTCACCGCAGATCCTGATATCGATGAAATG
>JAHDGW010000060.1 GCA_020631635.1 Saprospiraceae bacterium | reverse complement strand
GGTAATACGAGTACCACTACAGCAAGTATCATTATAACAGATACATCCGCTCCTATACTTACGGCTCCTGTAGCTCAAGTAGAAGAATGTGGTAATATCATTGTAGACATTGATTCTTGGAAAGCTGAAGCTTTAGCAACTGATGATTGTGATAGTGATGTTGTCATCACCAATCAACTTTGGAATACGATCCCAGCTTGTGGTAATACCTATGAAGAAACATACCTCTTCACTGCTACTGATGCTTGTGGTAATACCAGTACGGCATTCTCTACTTATACAGTAGAAGATACGACTGACCCAATGGCCATGTGCTGCCCTGATTTTGATATCGCATTAGGGGACGATGGATTAGCATCGATTACAGTCGAGGACATCAATTGTGGATCGACAGATAATTGCACATCAGCGGAAAACCTACAAGTAAGCATAGATAAAGCCTTATTTACTTTTGAAGATGTAGGTGATAATGTAATCACTTTAACCGTTACCGATGAATGTGGTAATTCTAGCACATGTACTACTACAGTCAATGTGCTTGCCAATGCCAATATTGGTATAGCCAAAAGAGTAGTTTCTATAACCAATAATCCTGATGGTTCTGCTAATGTGATATTTGAATTCAATATTCAAAATTATGGAGAGACACCAGTCAGTAAAATCCAAGTGAATGACTTGATGGGTGATGTATTCATGGCACCTTGTATGGTTACAATTGCAAGTATTACGAGTGATGAATTTACAGTCAACGAAGATTACGACGGATATGCAGAGATGAATATGCTCGTGGGTGATGATATCATCAACGCTGGAGATAAAGGAGCTATTCTCGTTGAAATAGTTGCTGATAACTGTGTATCTCAAGGACCATATTTCAATACCGCAACGCTTTCAGGTACATCTCAAGATGGTAGTATATTGATGGATATTTCTATGGATGGAAGTAACCCTGATCCTTCTGGAGATGGATCGGCTACTGAATCTTCTGAAACACCGATTACTTTCTTCAACAATAACGTAATCGGTATTGCAAAACGTGTAGTCAATGCAACGCTTAATCAAGATGGTAGCTATGATATCATTTATGAGTTTAATGTTGAAAACTACGGTACAGAATTCTTAAGAGAGGTACAAGTCATGGATAATTTGGGCTCTGTATTCATGGCGCCATGTGCCATCAATATTGTTGAGCTGACGAGTGATGATTTCATAGTGGGCGACTATGATGGCGTTTCAGATATTACTTTATTAAGTGGTGTGGATGAACTCTGGCCTGGAGAAAAAGGAGCCATACTTTTAGCCATTAATGTAGAGGATTGTGCAGGCAACCTAGGACCATTCTTCAATAGTGCTTTTGCAAGTGGTCTCGACCCTGATGATGTTGTGATTTCTGATACTTCTCATGATGGTAGCAATCCTGATCCTGATGGTAATGATATACCAGATGAAGACGACCCAACTGTCGTCAGCTTTATGGAAGCGCCTTCATTAGGAGTCGCTAAGCGTATTAGTTATGGACCAGTATCCGAAGATGGGATGAACTGGGAAATGAGCTATGAAATCAAAGTAGTAAATGGTGGAAATATTGATATAGAGTTAGACGCTATCAATGAAGACCTTGCCACTACGTTTAGTATGGCAGAAGGATGGCAAATATTAGGGTATGAAAGTGATGAGCTTTTCTTAAACCCAGATTATGATGGTGATACTGATATCAACCTCATCAGCCCAGGAAATATTCTGATGGCGAATGGTGGTGATGCAACCATATTAGTTACCGTTTTAGTAAACCCTGATGACTTTGATGGTCCATACAATAACTCTGTTGTAGCAAGTGGTCGAACTCCTGGAGGTCAATTCCTATCTGATATTTCTCAAGATGGTACTGATCCTGACCCAGATGGTACAGGCTTTGAAAATAACAATGATCCGACACCTGTTACGTTCGGTTGTTGTGGTCAAATATTGAATATTCCACCTGATACGATAGCTCCGGTATTTATAAATTGTCCAAGACCTCCAGTCATCGTAGATGCTCCGGAGGGATGGTGTAGTGCTTTTGTAAACTTCAGTCCACCTGTATTAGAAGATGATTGTAGTGCTACAGATGAAATCACAGTAGTACAGATAGACGGTACAGGATTAGAGACCGGAGATTTATTCCCGGTAGGACTATCCGTATTGATTTTCCAAGCAACAGATAAATGTGGAAACTCTAGCACATGTGAGGTCGAAGTGATTGTCAATGATTTCCATACACCACCGATGATCAGTTGTCCTGAAGATCAATCATTGACCACTATAGCGAGTACTTGCGAAGCCATTGTCAACGATATTACTCCACTCGTCGTGGACAATTGTCCTGATAATACTTCTCTACGATATGAAGTAAAACAAAATAATACTGTGGTAGAATGTGGAATTGGTGATGCTTCGGGCATTGTACTTCCTGCAGGAGAATATACGATGTGTTATACCGTATTTGATCAACCTTTGATCTGGATTACTGAAATTAATCAATCAGGAACTGATCAACTGGAAATCACCAATATGGGGCCTAACACCTTCAATATTGGATATCTCAAAATCCGTAGAACAGGACTAGGTGCAGAGTTAGACACCGTACCATTGAATACGATTTTAGCCGTAGGCGATACGTATACACATACTTTTGATACTGATATTGCAGATACTGATCCTGCTGGTTATGAAATATTCTTTTATAATAATACATACGACATCGTAGCTACGAATGGATTCCCTCTTACGGGATGGTCGGGTGACTTGACTAGTGGCGATGTGTACAGAACAGATCATTGCTTGGGTAATCAAGCAAGTGACTGGACTCTCGTTTCTGAATGTAATATGAGCTCTATCAGTATATTGAATGATGGTTTGACTCCACTGCCTGATAATGGAGCATCTAGCTCGTTACAATCAGAGCCACCATCTATGGATGCTTGTACTTTCAATATCGTAATTGCAGATGAAGAAGCTCCGCAATGTGCTGCTGTAGAAATCCTAGATTTCACAAATACCAATGTGGATATAAATGCTAATGCTTGTGAAATGAGTACGATTACCGTAGCTCCTTCCACGGAGTTGTGGGGTGTTCAGATTAGTGATTTACAGATCACTCACCCTAATGTAGCAGATCTTAATATTAGCTTACTTGGCCCGAATGGTGAAGAAGTACAACTCATTTCCAATCTATGTGCAGGTATGGCAGATATTAATGTTAACCTATCGGATACCTCAGCTACTAATGTTGCCACAGCACCATGTGCTCCACTTGGTGAAGGTGCTTGGTATATTCCAATAGAGTCACTTAATCCATTTGATGGTATCCTTTCAGGAGGAGATTGGACTCTTATTGTGGAGAATACGGGTGCAGATGTTGGTACATTGGATTCTTGGACATTACAGTTGATTTCATACTTACCATATGATCAAGCTGATGTAGTTATTGAAAACGATGATGATGTCTGTGGTGCCGTATATACTTGGACGCATCCTGTAGCAAGAGATAATTGTAATATGGCATTGATCATGGTAGAATATACTTCTGATGATAATATCACATTGCCATCTGACGGTCTTGTACCTCAAGGCATGGAAGTCATAGAACTCTTTGCAGTAGGTACGACTCAAGTGACATACTACTTAGTGGATAACTCAGGTAATACCAATACTTGTGGATTTACCGTGACCGTCAATGACACTCAAGCCCCAGAATTACCTGATGGTTGTCCAGATGACATAGAGATTACCTTAGATCCAGGAGCATGCTGTGTACCGATCACATTCACAGATCCTACAATTGTAGAAAACTGTGCTGTAGATACAATCATATACTCACCGTCTACTGGTTCGGAGTTTTGCACGGGTATGACAGAAGTGACCCTAACCGTGAGAGATGAAAGTGGTAATGAAACTACATGTACATTCAATGTCAATATCATAGCACATGAGCCAGATCAAGGAACATTTGCTTGTAATGGAAGTATCAATCTATCTCTTGGTACAGACTGTACCGCAACAGTCACTCCAGATATGGTTCTAGAAGGAGACTTCTATGGCTGCTATGATGATTACTGTGTCACGGTGATCGATGCACAAGGCGATACGATACCTAATGCTACCTTCGATCTATCGCATGTGGGAGGTATGTATACAGTCACGATCTCTGATTGCAATGGTGGAGGTAACTCGTGTTGGGGATTCATCAATCTTGAAGAAAAACTAATACCAGAAATAGAATGTCCGTCTGATATCACCATCAGTTGTATCGATGATTATGAAGACTTTACACTTACAGGTGATGTCACCATATTGACTTGCGAAACCAATATTGTAACGACACATGTTGATTCACTAGCAGTTTATGGAAACTGTGATGATCCAAGGGCAGATATTTTCAGGACTTGGTACGTATCTGATTTTAGTAGCAATTCAGTAAGTTGTACTCAGAAAATCACGATTAAAGGATATGAAACATTAGATATACAGTGGCCAGATGATCTGACTCTTGCTAATTCGCTCGACTGTGCATCGGTAGATGCTGATCCAGCGCTCACAGAGCCTGCGCAATCAGGTATGCCTATGATCGCAGGTAACCCAATCATTGGAAACCACTTCTGTGAAATCAATGTAGGATATTGGGATGAAGTGTTGGTAGACGCCAACTGCCCTACAGGGTACTCTATATTGAGAAATTGGATCATCGAAGATGAATGTAGTCCTCTTGCTGGAGACCTCAATCCGATTAGACATATACAGCGTATCAAAGTAGATGATAAGCTACCACCAGTCATCAACCTTCTAGATGATGTCACTATAGAGGTCAACGAGGATAACTGTACTGCAGATTATACACTGCCAGATATTGTACAAAATGATAACTGTAGTGAAGCTGATTTTGTTATCAATACTCCGATTGGTGATGTCAATGGAAATAGCATCAATAATTTACCTAAAGGACGACATGAAATTACCATCATCGTGACCGATGTATGTAATAACCAAGTGATCCATAAGTTAAATATTACGGTAAGAGACTTGACGTCACCGACAATTGTGGCTCAACAAAACACTATTGTGAGTATATCCAATGTTACGGGTTCTATTGGATCAAGAATCTATCTAGAAAGTATAGATGACGGCTCTTACGATAATTGTTCAGAGGTACATCTCGAGATCAGAAGAATGGATGATATCTGTGGTATCGCTGGTAATACAACATTCAATAATGATGGTCATGATGACGATGACCCAGCAGATAGCGATGATGGAAAGTATATTACATTCTGTTGTGAAGATCTGGATCAAGTAGATGCGCAGGGCAACGTTTTTGGAGACATACCCGTGATCATCAGAGCTTGGGATGATGCAGATTTTGATAATGTCTTTGGTAGCGCTGGTGATAATATGAATGAAGCCATGGTCATGGTACGTATTCAGGATAAAATAACTCCTACAATTACTTGTCCTGAAGATATGACGGTTACATGCGATGTAGACATCCTAGATTTCGCAGTATTGGGAAGTGCAACTGCAACTGGAACATGTGGTACTATGGAAGTTAGCTACTCTGATGAAAGCTTCTTGAATGACTGCAACATTGGTACGGTAATACGTACATGGTCTGTAGATAGTGATCCCTCAGTAAACTGCACTCAGCGTATTGTCATCAATCCTATCGATTATGACATTGCCATAGATTGGACAACGGTTCCTGATATGGAATTGACTAATTGTCCGGATAATATTGATTTCGGAACTCCTTCATGGTCTACAGATCCTTGTGATCAGGTTGGATTTAGCATCGAGTCCGATACCTTCAATACTAATAATGGAGCATGTTTCTCTATCTTAAACCAATGGACGGTGATCAACTGGTGTACCTATGATCCGCTCAATCCATTGTCTCCAGGTATATGGAAACATGACCAGACGATACATGTATTTGATGATGTCGCTCCTGTGATTGCATCATGCGGTACGGAGACCATCACGATCAATGATGATACAGATGCTGATGGCAATGGCAACACCTGTGAACACAATGGCTATGTATATACCAATACAGCTACGGATGGATCAAGTAATGACTGTGCTGGAGGAACGCTTTCTTGGACGGTAGATTTTGATTTTAATCAAAATGGAATGACAGAATATTCTGCTAGTAGCGCTTATCCGAGTTCCTTAGCTGGATCTTGGACGGATCAAAACGGTGTATTACGTACATACATTACACCTACCGCCTCAGGAACAACCATGAGCTTACCGGCTATAAATAATATCATAGTAGGCAATCATACCATCACTGTGAGTACGTCTGATGGTTGCGGTAATACCACTACATGTACTTCTACTTTGGTTGTAGAGGACAACAAAGCACCACAGATCTATTGCCTCAATATAGCAACGGCGCTCATGTCCAATGGTCAAGTAGAGATCTGGGCTTCAGACTTAGTACAGAGTACAGATGATAATTGTAGCGATCAAGAGGACATATTATTGACATTCGATGGTATTGCTCCGGTTGCGACTCTGATCGGTCAACAACATTATTTTGATGAAAATGGTGTCTCTACTCTTGCCAACTATAATACTGGCTTGGCGCAAAATTGGAATCCAATCACTAAGGTATCTGCTAAGATATTGTTGAGTGCTCAAGGTCCGTCCTTTACAGAAGAAGTCACCGCTTGGGATGAAAACCTCAATAGCTCTAGCTGCATCGTTACGGTCAGTACTTCAGAGTCCAGTGATATGATGACGATTAATGGTCGAGTAGCGATGTATACAGGAGAAGATCTCAATAACGTCATTGTGACTAATAGTGCAGATTTGATTGGATATCCTATTGCAGATACGACAGCAGTGGAAGGATCATTTAGCTTCTCAGACCAATCAATGGCTTTGGACTATAAGCTTACAGCAAATAAAGATATCGATTGGATGAATGGAGTATCTACTCTGGATCTGGTGATCATACAGCGCCATATCTTGGGTATCAATAATCTTGATGATCCATACAAATTGATTGCGGCGGATATCAATCATAATGATAATGTATCTGCCACCGACTTGATCGAACTTAGAAAACTTATACTTGGTATCTTTGAAACATTACCGAACAATACTTCGTATCGAATATTTACCAACGAGTCTATCGGCAATCCTGAGTATCCTTGGGATATGGGAGCTCAGTGGTCTATTGATTCTAGTAATATGGTAGATGACTTTGACTTTATGGCAGTCAAAATCGGAGACGTCAATCAGACAGTAGACCCTACAGGTCTTACTTCTGGCACCCTAGAATCGAGATCGCGAGATTTCATACTAGAAATCAGAAATGTAGACGTTACGGTACTAGAGGATAAAGTTATACTTCCTATCTATGCAACTACGGCGATGAATATTGCCGGTATGCAGATGGTGTTTCAGCAAAAAGGACTTGAAAACATAAGTCTACGTGCAGGACAATTAGATATATCTAAAGAGCACTATCATCATATCGGTGATGAACTACGTATCTCTTGGAATCATGCTGGGATATCATTGGATACCGAAACGCCACTGTTTTATCTTGAATATCCACAAGGTACTATGGAGAAGGATCAGTTGGAGTCTGTCTTAGTTTCTCCACGATCAGAGGTTTATACGATACAGGATGGTAAGATAACTTCAGAAAATATAAGTATTGAGATATCAGACGACCGCGATCTTACATTTGAAGTATTACAGAATAGTCCTAACCCATTTATCTATAGCACGAGTATCGATTACTACCTACCTACAGATAGTGAGGTCTCTTTATCGATTACAGATATGTTAGGTAATACTATTTACCAGATAGAAGTATCTGCGGTGAAAGGGCTTAATCAGTGGATTATAGACGATGCCATAATCAATGCACCAGGTGCCTATGTGGCAAGGATTACACATGATCAAGAAACTAAATCGATCAAAATGATAAACATTAAGTAAGCAAGTGATATTCCTTTAAAGGATTACATATTGAAAAAATTGATATTATTAATTTTATTAATATTGTACCTTTGATTTATTATCAATGTGATAAACCATAACTCATGTCTAAAGAACTAGAAGCTAAAAAGAAGGCGCTTGCGCTAGCCGTAGATAAACTCGAAAAGTCCTACGGTAAAGGAACGGTAATGAAACTTGGCGATAAGCAAGTGGTCAATGTAGATGCTATATCTACTGGTTCTTTAGGTCTTGATATTGCCCTCGGGATAGGAGGTTTTCCTAGAGGTAGGGTAGTAGAGATATATGGTCCTGAATCTTCTGGTAAAACCACGCTTGCTATACATGCCATAGCGCAATGCCAGAAAAAAGGAGGTATAGCAGCATTCGTAGATGCGGAGCATGCTTTTGATAGATTTTATGCTGAAAAGCTCGGTGTAGATACTGAAAACCTCCTCATTTCTCAACCAGATAATGGTGAGCAAGCTCTGGAGATTGCAGAAAATCTGATCCGATCAGGAGCGATAGATATTATCGTGATTGACTCCGTGGCAGCTTTGGTACCGAGAGCAGAGATCGAAGGTGAGATGGGTGACTCTAAGATGGGTCTACAAGCAAGATTAATGTCTCAGGCACTACGGAAGCTTACCGCTACAATAGGTCGTACTGGATGTTGCTGTATTTTCATCAATCAATTGAGAGAAAAGATCGGTGTAATGTTTGGTAACCCTGAAACTACCACGGGTGGTAATGCACTTAAATTTTACGCGTCTGTACGATTGGATATCCGAAGATCGGGAGCTGCGCATAAAGATAAAGAGGGTAATATCATAGGTAACCCTGTGAAAGTGAAGGTGGTGAAAAACAAACTGGCGCCACCATTTAGACTAGCTTTATTTGATATCATGTATGGAGAGGGAATCTCTAAAACAGGAGAAATTATCGATATCGCGGTAGATCATGATGTTATCCAAAAAAGTGGATCATGGTATGCATACGGTGGAACTAAGATCGCCCAAGGTAGAGAATCGGCACGTCAGTTTTTGAAAGACAACGAGGAAGTAGCATTAGAAATCGAAAACAAGATCATGGCTATTTTCAAGCCTGAAGATGACAATAATCTTAAAGAAGAAGAGGCCTAAATAAATTAGGCAAAACGAGGAATACCAAAAGCATTGTAAGGTTTCTTACAATGCTTTTTTTGTACCAATTATGGAATACAAAAAGAACAGAAAATCTTTCTATTGTTCTCGTTGAAGTAAAGTACCCAACAACTCTGGTTTTCTAAGCATAGTCCCTACATATAAAAGTACAGAAAGTAAAATACCGATGAGTGGAAATTCGCCCATGGCTAACTCTCCTACGATGACTCCCCCATAATAGCTACACATCAAAAAGAAGCCAATATTGGATGTTTTAGGTATCAAGTACATCACTACACAGAATAGAGATAAGGCACCTAATAAAGGTAGATTATCAATGTAAGGTAGCTTTTCAGCTAATTCAGGATTGTTGCTGATTTTATTAATTGCTCCACCGATCAATGCTCCTACAGGCAGTAGAGATAATACCCAACCTACTATATTTCTTGTCTTACTCACTTTCATGAAGTTTACTTTTGATTTGTGTTTGAAATATACCAATATTTTTCAGTGATTCTTTTATTTATGACCATCATAAAAGCGAACCAAAAAGCGAGTTTCACAAAACGACTCCTTCTTGTCACGGATAAAAAATTTAGGTTTGACACGATTGATATCATAGTAATACATCGTATCTATCTCCGTAGGATGATGCCCATGACTAATCATATGATCAAGGCCATCTTGGGCCATGTAAAAACTACGTTTATCTTTATTTTGAAGCAGTGTAAGCATATCTTCATATTTATATCGGGGTAGCCTAGTGCATAAGGCAAAATCAATGGCATCTGATTCTCGGTTGAAAAATGCTAATTGAGATGTATGTATATCTTTTCGATTTATGATATGGAGTAGCTGATTATCAGGTTGATACGTACGGATGATCGGTGCTATATATATCATAAACATAATCATCAATGCTAATGAACTCGTCGCCACTTTTTGCATAGATGCTTGATGTCTAAAAGTAAGACTATAAACTACAGAACCAAGCGTAAATATAGCCAATACGCCTTGCCATAATCCATCCCAAAACCAAATCATGATTATACCACTTAATAGTAAAAAAGTACTCATCAGTATGGTATCAAGTATGAATATCCATTTTGGGTTTTGTTGCTTGACCAGTAGATGACCTTGAAACGCCAGATATATAAAAAAGAAAAAGACCGTATAGCTATAATGCGGAAGTTTGTAGTGAGAAAAACTAAGTAAGAATAAAACTATGATGATGGCGCAAAGCATGCATTGATCCTGTAAATGCCAAGCTCTTCTTTTAAACAAATGGAACACATAGTATAAAGCATATTGTATAAAAGGTATAGCAAATAGCAACAGACTATTGACTAAAAAAAACGGACGGTAGTTGTTTTTCCAAGTATTTTCCCCGGTGATACGACCAAAGTTTTGTTCCCAAAAATAAAAGCGCAACCCAGAAACTTCGGTCTTACCATTGACCAATTTTTCGGGATATAGATCAAACTGAGTATATAAGCCATATAGCATGGGGCTGATTAAAATCAAGACAATCAGCAGAATCATCAACCATCTTAATTTCAAAACTTGCTTAGGAAAGCTAAAAATCAACGGTACACTATATGCACCTAAGACCACAAGTGTGATGATGCCTTTGGAAAGCATGCCTATAGCAATGCCCACAGCTGTAAGCATCAATTCTCGATATGAGAAACGCTTGAAGAGACAATGTATACTTGGTACTACAATCAACATACCTGATAGCAACAGTGGCTCTGTCTTTACATCTAAGATCAGATAGAAAAAGCCAAAACTGCTCAATAGCATTAACAAAAACTCCCACTGCTCTTCTTTCTCTCGATAAAGAAATCTTACAAAACGCCATATGCCAAACCCAAGCAATAAATAAGAAGCCAACTTATAAGCCCAAGCTGAATGATCAAATACCCCGATGAATATACTTGAAAGCCAAAATAGCAAAGGTGGTTTATCTAAATAGTCACGTCCCGCATCATAAACTTCTAGAAAGCTACCTGAATGCCACATCTCCATGGAGATAGCCGCATACTTGGCAGAGTCTACATCGATGACTGGGAATAGTATTGTAAGGAAAAGCAACACCAACACTACACATAAGTATAAGACCTTATCCCCTTTCATATTGCAAAATAGAATACTTGAATCATTTTTCAAGTGGTATATCTACCCGATAGTTTTACTTACGCGGACATTGTATCTAATCTATTTCCTTTATAAAAATGAATCTTGTCAAGATTCTTGTAATTATTGAAAATGAAAAATGGCCTGGCTAAAAGAAGCGAGCCTTTTGATAATACCCTCGTAAGATTGACAATATATCAGATATACACCTGAGTGATTCCTTCAGCTTATTAAAGAATAAGCCATACTAGCTTCGATGATATTCCAGCTCGAGTATAACCTATTCTTACTATCTATCGTTTTACAAAAATCTATTGCACCTCAATAACCACTTTACCCATTCCTTTACCACTAGCGAGTCGGGTATGAGCTTCGGCGGTTTGATCAAGAGAAAATCTGTTTTCATCTAGTACAGGTACTAAGTCTCCATTATCCACAATCTTAGCAATTTCCGTTAGGATACGATGATGATCTTGTCTCTTATAGTCGTGTAACATAGGAATCAACATAAATACGACATGAATAGATAATCCTTTGAAATGCGCTAACGTAAGGTCCAGTTCTAGAAGAGAGACCGTAGTCACGACGTGACCATTAAATGATGCGGCATTAAACGAGTTGATCATATTGGCTGCACCAACAGAGTCATAGACTACATCAAACCCCGTACCTTCGGTATTCTAGCTAGAATCAAAAAATTACAACTTGATGAAAAGTATCCTGATATTAGAAACTAGATATATGGATAGAAATAATTTATTAGAATAAAAAATCACCAATATTTTTCCACTAGAGCTCGAGTCATCACTGCACCATCTACTGGACTTAGATCAGTCCCTTCATATTCTACGCCTAGATATCCACTATAGCCAGAGGCTTTGATTTTAGGTATGATGCGTGGGTAGTCAATTGTTTTTTCTTCACCATCGGGTAAGAAGGCTTTACTTTTTATACTGATGGCATGAGCATGTGGTAGCAACTCCATCATACCAGCATATGCATCGTATCGATCAATACAGTTGCCTCCCCATAGCTTACCATTATCTCGTCGAGTACACCAGTTGTCAAGATCAGGTAAGCTGCCTACGTTATCTCGTTGAGTTGCTATTATAAGACTTTTGAGCCAGGTAGCATCAGATGAATAACCACCATGATTTTCTATCAGGATATTGATCTTTTTGGAGGAAGCGTAGTCTGCAAGATCGATGATTGATGTTTTGCATTGCTGCCATACGGAGTCTCTATCTCCTGTGCCATAGGCATTTACTCGTATACTGTGACAGCCAAGCTTATAGGCCATATCTACCCATTTTTTATGGTTGGCAATGGCTTGTTTACGATCAGATAAATTGGGATTGCCAAGATCACCTTCTCCATCAACCATAATAAGAAGACTCCTTATGCCATGACGAGCAGTCGAGGCATTTATGGCGTCTATCAGATCTTGATCATGGGCTTGGTTTTTAAAAAACTGATTGACGTACTCTATACCTTCAAATCCAAGATGAGCAGCCGTATCTATGAAATCTATCGTATTCATCTCACCTGAGAATAGCTGCTTATGAAAAGTCCATTGTGCTAGCGAATATTTCGGATATTCATGAAGGGTTATACTTGGTTGCTCTGAATATGGCTTTGATTTGTCAGAACGAGTCTCGCAGGATATCAAAGAACATAACACTAGGAAGTAAAATAGATATCTAGCCATGCTTTAACCATTGATTGTTAGCTGTACGGCACTCAATATTTCATCAGATTTATGTTTAGACCTTTCCATAATCTGAGCGGCTTCCTGTGATACTTTTTCTACGAAAGTAGTGTCTGATAGATCCTTACAATTGATCAATACATTGAGATATGCACCATGTATAGCGGTATGATTGCAGAGAGCTCCTACTCCAATATCTGATATACTATTGGGGTTTCCTTCTGCGGCCAGAGTACTCAAGAAAGTATAAGCTTGATCGCAGGTACGCATCATATCGAGCGGGGTCATGATAGCATTTTTGGTCGCATCATCCATGGCTTTGTGTCTTGCTACTTTTTCTGATTCGCTAGTTTTAGGTAATCGTACTGCTGCTATGATTTGGTTGAATGCGTCGGTATCAGCATCTACGAGATCGAGAAGTTTTGATTTAAGTTTTTGACCTTCTTCTGCCAGCTTAGAGAAGTACTCCCAGCGATCATCCCATCCTCTTTTATGAGCACTTAGATTGGCCACCATGGCACCTAGCGATACCCCAAGACTACCCACATATGCACTTATACTTCCACCGCCTGGCGCAGGACTTTCTGATGCCGTTTCATCAGCAAAATCAGAAAGTGATTTTTGTATAAGAGGCTTCGTATTATCATCTTCTAGTAAGTATTCGATGATTTTTTTCTTAGGGTCAAAAGGCGCCAACTCGTCTAAACCCAAAGATTTTATAGCAATGTGTATGATTTCTTCTTCAGAAACCCCTAATGATCGATTTTGCTGTGCAAGAAAGTACTTGCCAGCATCTAGCATCACTTCTTTAGGTACTAGACCTACTAACTCTGATCCGGTGACTCTCATCCCTCGTTTGGTAGCACTCTTACGACATTCTTCAAATGCTCGGTGTAGTGAGGTATGGCGTATATTGGTAATATTCATAGAGATCTGAGCTAAACCGTATTCTTCGATATACCAGCCTATGGCTTTCACAGATTTACAAGTACCAGGAGTACGACTAGGGTTTCCATTGGCGTCATGTATGATTTTGCCCGTAATGGGGTTTCCTTCTCTTGTTATTCGTCCTTTTTCTCGTATGTCAAAGGCTACAGAGTTGGCTCTACGTACTGAGCTTGTATTGAGATTGACATTATATGCGATCAGAAAATCTCTTACACCTATGGCGGTGACACCGGCCGTATTTACCATTTTGATAGGGCCATAGTCAGGTTTCCATTCTGCTTTTTGGATTTTTTCTTCCATGGCCTCAAACTCTCCGGCTCGTACGGTGGCTAGGTTTTTACGCTTGGATTCTGTAGCTGCCTCTTCATAGCAGTATATTGGTATGTGGAGCTCTTCGCCGACTCTCTTGGCCAACTGATGTGCATACGGCACAAGCTCCTCT
>JAHDGW010000059.1 GCA_020631635.1 Saprospiraceae bacterium | reverse complement strand
TCATATTGCTTGTAATATGATATCTCAATAAACAAAGAATAGAAGAATTCTTATCTTTCTGATATCTCATAAGATAAACACTGTTATGTTACGCCGTATAATATGCATTTTACTACTACATATGTCGCTGTATACTCAAGCACAACTGATATATCCTTTTATAGAAAATGAACGATGGGGTCTGGTGAGCAGCGATGGACACATTATTTCTGATGCACAGTATGACTATATACACGAACCTACTCAACGTGGCAACTATATCGTCAGAAAAAATAGAAAATTCGGAATCATTAATGGTCGAGGAGACCTAATCATAGATCTTGACTATGATTACATGAAGGAAACTAATCATGACTACCTCGTAATCAAACAAGATCAGCGATATGGTCTTATGAATATCGATCTCGAGATTATATTACCGCCTACATATCTGTACGTCGGTCTATTCAGCCTAGGTCATGCATTGATACTGAATGAAAAAGGATACAGTTTTATTGATTCTACCTTACAGGTGGCATATGATATAAAAGCAGATTATGTACACAGCTCATACCCATATGATCATATACAGTGCTATGAGAAAGATGACCTACATGGATTTGTCAATCTAAAAACCAAAAATGTGTACCCTCCAATAAGTACCCACCCCATAGAGTTTACTGATCATACAGCTTATATCATCACTCCAAACTCTGCATTTTATATCGACGAACGAGGGCGGCAGGTCAAAAACCAAGAAGAACTAGATCGTTTAAAAAAGATGAAGACTGAAAATAAATATCATGTAAACAAGAAAAGTTATGGAATAAGTAGAACGATAAGTTTAAATCAGTTTGAAAAAGATGGTAAGAAAGGCATTCTAAAATCAAATGGCGATGTATTGATCTCTGCTAAATATGATTTTTTCTATACAATTATGGATTCAAGTTCAATGCATAGATATTATCTGGCCGGCAGTAAAATCAAAAATCAACTTGCTGGTAGCAAATACGATTTATATAGCGATAATGGTACATTACTCTTATCTAATAAAAAGGGCAATATTGAGTTTGATTTTATCACTTCAGGTTTTATTCACGTAAAAGACATCAATGCCGGAACTGTCTATCATTTGGATGATCTTAATCAAAAAATAATCGACTATGACTCATGCTATATGATCCTTTGGAGACCAACTGACCTAGCGCCAGAAGAATTAATTTCCTATCAAATAAACCGAGATGGTAAGTGGTATGTGTACGACCGCAATTATCAATTAATCTACACTAAAAATTAATGCATGTTGGTAAGACTTCCTTTCGTTTTACTTTTGATAGTAGGTTACCACCTACAAGGCAATACACAAGATAAGTATACCATCAAAGGCGCAAGTGATGGGCAATTTATAAAAATGCCCATCAATGGTCTACTAGAGGATAATGAGAGATATTTACAAAATTTTTCTCCAATACCCGATTCTCCATTTAAGATTTCAAAAGTAGAACTTACAAACCTCGAATACTTATATTTTGTGCAAACAAATGAAGGCTTCATAGAAGATATTGATCTCATGCCTCAGGGTCATAAATGGAGAACAGTGCAGATAGCAAATCAATATTTCGCTCAAAAAGATAAATATGAAAAATATTATTTCGGTGGTGAAAAATACTACTCCTATCCAGTAGTAAATATCAGTCATCAACAAGCTATATTGTTTTGTGAATGGTTATCAGAGTTTTATAACGAAAAGTTTCCCTCTGATAGCTACTCTTATTACTTTAGACTGCCCAGTCATACCGAGTATATCTCTTTAGTACGAAAATTGAAGTTTGATTCGATTGAGAAAATGAAAAAAAATTCAGAGAAATACAATCATCACTTAAGAGCATCTTTTAGTCCATACCGGTACAATCGTGGTGGCCTGATTATAAGACCCATTAATTATTGTGCATATAACCGGCTCAACCTCTGCAACCTCATAGGTAACGTAGCAGAATACACCTACGATGGTGATGTCTTTGGGGGTAGCTACGATGACACTTATGATGAGATATATCGAGCTGACCATTATGAGGCTACCGATCCGAGAGTTGGTTTTAGACTAGTTTTAGAAAAAATAAAAAAGTAACTAGACCATATCTTTAATAGTCAACTCTTAATGGCAGCAAAGTACTGAAGAAGCTGTATATGCATTTGAAAATGGATATCTTTATCCGAAGCATATGATCCGAGCAAGCAGCATAACTTTACTCATTTTCATGACTATCGTCAGTCATTGTCAAGATATATGGAGCAATTATCCTTCAGGGTTTTACGCTAATGACATATCCATTATTCTGGAGACAGACGCAGATTATTTGATCAAATATACATTAGACGGCTCAGTCCCAACCATCAATAGCTTAGACTATTCGGGACCTATACACTTGATGGACCGTAGCAATTGGCCAAATAACTTATCAGATATTAGGACCAATCCTCTCAGTACTCCTGAAGACTTTAGGTGGTCGCCACCAGAAGAACATATCCTAAAATCAAATGTGATCAAAGCAGCACTTTTTGAGGATAATACTCGAGTCAGTGAGGTTCAGCATTTTGAATATTTTGTAGGTGATCTTTTTCATGATATACAGCTCCCCGTATTAAGTATATATATCGATAGTACTGACTTTTTTAGTTTCCAAAATGGCATATACGTTCCGGGGTTGGACTACGACACTGACTCATTGACTTGGCAGCCGGGTAATTATTTCAATCGTGGTGATGACTGGGAACGAGTGGTCAATCTGCGATATTATGATGATAGAGAAGAAGTACTTTACCAAAAAGTAGAAGCTGAAATACATGGAGGTGCTAGCCGCGTCATGCCTTGTAAGAGCATCAGGCTCTCTGCCAAAAAGAGCCTTGGTCATGAGTATATCGATTATCCTTTTTTTGATGACAAAGCTTATAGCGACCATAAAAGACTCATCTTACGCAACTCTGGTCAAGATTGGCATCAGACTCTCTTTCTAGATGTACTCATGCAACAGTTACTTGCTGATGAAAACATAGAGTATCAATCCAGTCAAGCTTGCCTACTATTTATCAATGGAGAATATTGGGGCATACATAACTTGCGAGAGCGATACGATAAACACTATTTTTCTAACTATCACAGCCTTGATAAATCTAACATTGATTATTTCGTAGTAGAAATGGCCTATAGTGAGGAAGAAGGTAGTAGCCAGGCATATCAAGATTTGATCGATATGATCGATCAAGATGAGCTTACCGATATAGAGAAGTAAGACTTGATAAAAAACTATGTTTAACTTGATAATTTTATCACTCATCACATCTCCAAAGTCTATGGCGGTGGTACAGACTGGGCTGGTAATAATACCCGTATCTGGAGAAGTCACGAGACCGAAAGTAAGTGGAGGTGGGTTGCCAATGATTATGATGATGCATTCAAGGTAATCGATAAAGACAGCTACGGTCATGCAACTAAAGATGACGGAGTATGGTGGCCCAACCCCGAGTGGTCTACCAGAATGTTTCGTTTCTTGATGACTATCGACATATTCAGAGAGCATTATCAGATGAAGCTTGAAGACATGTTGAACTCATGTTTTTCTGCTGCTCATATACATCAAACCATCGACTCCTTATCCGAGGTCATACGATCTGAAATGCCGAGGCAGATCGCTCGATGGAATCACCCTAATGATATAGATGACTGGGAAGCCAATATACATGCCTTCAAAAGCTTTGCAGATGTTAGAGCAGATTTTGTATTGAAAAACTACCAACAATACTTCCCTACTCCATATGAAGCTCCGGATGATACAAGAATATATCCTAATCCTGCTGACCAAATCCTGTATATCGAACCAAATTCATCATACCAAGAAGGTCTTGAATATCAAATATTAGATATGCTTGGTCGGGTACAGCAATCCGGTGTATTACAGGTAGATCAGGTCAATGAGCTTACGCTAAGATTCCAGGCAAAAGGTCTATTCTATATCCGTATTGCGACATTAGATAGAGAAGAAAGTTTCTTAATCACACGATTATAAACATGAACTTGTGGTAATACGTTAAAGCATAAGCACGTCAAGAAAGAATCTATACATTTACACTATATGCTTGCCGAGACCATTCAAAAAAGCCAAATAATCAGTCGTTTTTCAGAAGTAAGGGATTACAGTTGTTCGCTATGTGAACCACTTGAGACCGAAGACTATATCCCTCAGCCTGTGCCGTTCGCTAGCCCACCAAAATGGCACCTGGCACATACGACTTGGTTTTTTGAAGAGATGGTATTGAAAAAGTATAATTCCGATTATAAGGAATTTAACCCGCACTTTAGTTTCTTATTCAATAGTTACTATCAGACTATAGGCGATAGAGCTATACGAGCAGAGCGAGGAAGTATCACTAGACCAAGTATTGATAAAGTCTATGACTATAGAAACTATGTAGATCATGCCATCTGCAAGCTCTTGGAAAGTAATACAACTAAGGAATTACATGATATGATAACCCTTGGGATCAATCATGAACAACAGCACCAAGAGCTATTGATCACAGACCTAAAACATACCCTACATTTCAATCCGACATGGCCAGTGTATGAAGAAAATTATGATCTTACAGATGATAAAAATCGGAAAGACTCTTGGATAAAGATCGACAGTGGTATCTATGAGATCGGTTATAAAGGTGATGGTTTTTGTTTTGATAATGAACTAGGACGTCATCGAGTTTTTTTGGATTCTTTTGAGGTGAGTGAGGCATTGGTCACCAATGGGGAGTATCTAGATTTTGTACAAGACGGAGGTTATAAAAATTTTAAATACTGGCTCGATGAGGGATGGTCTTGGGTCATCAATGAAAACATACATCAGCCTTTGTATTGGAAGCAAATAGATGGTAAATGGTATCAGTATACACTAGCGGGTTTAAAACCCCTAAAACCCGATGCCATCGTCACGCATATTTCATTTTACGAAGCCCAAGCTTACTCTACTTGGAAAAAAAGACGACTCCTTACAGAATTTGAGTGGGAAATAGCAAGTGATCATATCCCTTGGGGTCAACGCTGGGAATGGACTTATTCTGCATATCTTCCCTATCCTAATTTCAAAATAGCTGACGGAGCTGTAGGAGAGTATAATGGTAAATTTATGATCAATCAGATGGTACTGCGTGGTGCATCTAGTGCTACATCGCCAGGGCACAGCCGAGCAAGCTATCGCAATTTTTTTCACCCACAGCACAGGTGGCAATATACCGGTATCAGACTAGCAAAATAAGAGATGATAGAACAGTTTAAGAAAGAAGTAGATCAGGGACTCAGCAGCAACCCTAAGACCTTGCCATCCAAATACTTTTATGATGAAATAGGTGATGATCTATTTGTGCAGATCATGAATATGCCAGAATATTATCTCACCGATTGCGAATTGGAAATTTTCAGTACAAAAGCACAAGAGCTTATCGCTGCATTTCAATTGGAGCAAGGTGTACCCTTTGAAATTATAGAGCTAGGCGCAGGTGATGGATCTAAAACAAAACATTTGCTGAAAGCATTGATACATGCCCAATATGATTTCGATTATATACCTATAGATATCTCCCAAAATGCACTAGATCAGCTTCAAGATTTACTCCATAAGATGCTGCCTACCTTACGAGTATCTCCTAGACAGGGTGATTATTTTGGAGTATTAGAGTCTCTAAAATCTGGTCAAAAAAAGAAAATTGTCCTATTCATGGGGTCCAATCTTGGAAATATGCCAAATGACCGGGCACATCAATTTATCTATCAACTAGGTAGTAATCTCAATGCAGGCGATCGATTATTACTAGGTCTAGACATTATCAAAGACAAGAGTATTGTACTACCAGCATACCATGATGCTCAAGGTATCACCAAGGCATTCAACTTGAATCTTCTCACTCGTATTAATAAAGAGCTCGGAGCAAACTTTGAGATAAATCAATTTGATCATAGCCCCGAATTTTCTGAAGAGACTGGAGCGGCCAAAAGCTTCATAAAAAGTCTGCAACAGCAGCAAGTATATATCTCTTCTCTCAATAAGAGCTATAGCTTTGAAGAAGGAGAATTAATACAAACTGAAATCTCACAAAAATATAATGCCGAGATCCTACAGCAAGTTGTACAAGGAACTGACTTTGAGGTAACCCATAAAATCTATGATAGTCGTGAGTATTTTGCGGATGTGATCCTGAGTCGATCATGATAAATCGTTGTCATTGAATACTCAAAAATACATAGGCCTACTTGGATTAGCTGACGCTACGACACGTTACTATCTAGAGCGATATAATGACATATATCAAAATGTAAAAGGTGGCTTTTCTACAGCTCCCATAAAAATGCTCAATCTTGATTTTGCTAAGATAAACCCCTATCTACCTGATCAATATGAAAGTCTTGCACAACCACTTCAAGCAGGCTTAGATCAACTCTGGGATATGGATGTAGATCACATTATTATTCCTAATATAACATTGCACAATAGCCTTTCCTATATTTCTACTGGATTTGATAAAGACAAGATCCTACATATCTGGAAAAATAGCCTAGATCGGATAAAGTCGAATGATAAGATCGTAATCGTGGCTACCCAGTATACGATGGATTATGATCCACTAAAATCCTATATCCCATACCAGCGAAAACGCCTAACCGAGCCAATAGAAAAAGAAGTAGAAGCTATCAGAAAAACGATATATCGTGACCCCGATTATCAAGAAGCCATTACTAGTTTTCATGAAATTATACGGTCTTTTCATTCAGAAACAGTATTGTTAGCTTGTACTGAGCTGAGTATAGCTTATCAAAGAATCGGTATGGATTATCCAAATGTAATCGATCTTGTAGAGCAACAAATTCAGTCTTCTGTACGTAGGATTCTATCTGTTTGAATGAATATCGTTTAAGGTCATAGCAAGCTCAATGCTATCTAGATTACCATCACTATTCCTATCTATTGTAAGTAACAGAGCACTCAAAGAGTCTAGCTCATCGGCAGACCAAAAAAGATCACCATCCCGATCGAGCATGGTGGGTATGTTAGACGTTCTAAATGGAGCATCCTTTTTTTTGAAAGGATCGCCCAGCTCCGCCGTACTCAAAGCACCATCTTTATTGACATCAAATAGTAGTGCTCTTGCTTTAGCATTTTTGATTTCATCGGATTGTATGATACCATCCGCATTTGCGTCTATGACTTGTTCTACCCTATTGATTTGGTTTTTAGTACCAGAATCAAGAAACCACTTGACGTCTTCTATCGAAATCGGATTGAAAAACACCAATGTAGCGAGAAGCACAAGTAGTACCGTTAAGAAGATGAAAACTTTTTTCACAAGCGGAGTAGTTTGATCTACTTTCTTAACGTCTCGGTATATTGGGCTATTGCGACGATTTCTTTATCTGAAAGGATCCCTTTGAATGGTGTCATCGTACCTTTTCCAAAATAGACTTGAGCAACGCTTTCTGCTAGACTTATTTTTGACTTGGTGAGATCTTTAGCTCCGCTGATCATTAAATTTCCCTTGAAACCATGACATATGGCACATTGTTTTTTAAATAATCCTTTAGCGTCTATGTCTGAAAGATCAGATGTAGCAGCGATAAGCTCTTTGGCTTTATCCATTTGTTCGGCGGGTACGCTATTCTGTTCTACCTGAACAGACGCTGTAGCCTTATCAGAGTTTCTAGTAGCTTTTGCAGAACTCTCTCTTGGAGGTTTGGGCTTTTTATTTGCTTGGTTGTATCCATCTCCACAAGATGTAAGAATAAAAAGAGATAGTAAGCCGCCAAAAAGAACTTTATAGATTGTCATAATAGTCGATTAATTATTTCACAAGATATTTTATCTCATTTGACTTCCCAAAAATTGCTCTTGTTTTAGTCATTAGTTTTCTCAACACCAATATCGTAAATAGATTTGTATACCTGTAGTGATGAGTACTCCTACAGATATCAAAGCTACTAATAGATCTAATCTTACTCTCAGCTTTTTTCCTACCAATCCTATAAATGCAAGACATATGACCGGGACAATGGGTATAAAGTATCTTCCTGATAAGGATAATATCTGACCATAACCTACGGGAGACCACTGCATATACAAGACTAGGCTAAGTGAAAACACCGTGATTAGTGAAATTAACAAAACGCTTATTCTCTGCTTCCAACTAACTGTTTCATCCTTACCTAGTTCTGTACCAATCGTAGCTAATATTATTTGAAAGATCAATAGGATCAAAACAGGGATCGGTAAATAATTATGCTCCCAACCAAACTTTCCTAAATAATGAGCAGTGGTAGCCAGGGCACTATCAGAATAGGATTGTATTAAGATGCTCAAAAAATCTAATGGGTGATGAAAAACAAATGACAGTTGCGCCTTTGGGTCAACTCCAGGATTAAGCTGTTGTGAGTCTCTATAATCCACGTGATACAAATCATAGGGTATAAATGTATTTCCTGCTATAAAATACCATAAGAGTACGGTGACTAATAAGACTACAAATGCCGAAACTAGAAATCGCGTCTTATTCCAAGTAGTCGAAAACTTATGTTGTGGTACAAGTAAGCATAAAAGTATCAATGGACTGTAAACCACTTTATTGACCATAATTATGATCGCAAGGATTAATAAGATTAATAGGCTTTTATCAGTCCATATTTTATCTGGCTCTAGTACCCTACTCATAATCATAGCTACCATATAAAAACATAGCCCATTAGTAATCGTATCTGCCGAAATACTGCTATGCAATACTATTGAAGAAGGTAGTAGAGCCAAAACCAGAATAAGCCACTGGATAGATCTTGCCTCCCTGAGCGCTAAGACGATGATCACTATCCACAAAAAAAGACTAGCTATCCGCGAGGCATAAAACTGAAACGGTATAGATGATGTAAAACAACTGACCAATGCCGTACACATGGCTATGTGTAAGTATGCCGTAGGAGCATAATAACCTACATTGGCAAAATCAGTAAAGCCGTATTCCTTGCTTTGATTTAGTTTTGAATACGATCGATATTGTGTTATATCGATACAGGCACCATAGTCATTTCTTAAATATTGAAAAGAGTCGGCATAAGCTTGTAGGGCAAGCGGAAGATCTCCACCGAGCCGAGCACTATCCGTTTTGATAGCCATGAGATTGCCTTCTGCCATATGTTGCACTCTATAGAAGTGGCTATTTTCATCAGGAGATTGGAACGGTGGCACTAAAAATACCATGATCAAACCAAAAATCACTGCATTGAAAAGAAATATAGCGATAGGAGTAAACCGTAGTTTCTGAATCATCACATAGGGAAAGATAGTATAAATTGCAGAGAGGATTATCCTCTACAAACGAAAAAAGCCCTGTAAATACAGAGCTTTTCGTTGACCCACAAGGACTCGAACCTTGAATGACGGTACCAAAAACCGTAGTGTTACCATTACACCATGGGTCAATTGGACTGCAAAATTAAAATATTTACATTATTCCGTTATAATTATTTCAAAAAAAATTATTCTTCTTTCAATTGATAAATATCTGCTAGGTTTCTGCCCTGCTCATTATAGTCCAGCCCGTACCCGATTACGAACTTATCCGCGATCTCTAATCCGCAAAACGACACTTCTAGAGGATATTGCAATTTACTTGGTTTCATAAGTAAAGTACATATTTTGACACTCTTAGGTCTACGGTCTACTAATGTCATTTTGTATTGATATAAGGTTGTACCTGTATCTACTATATCTTCTATAATCAATACATCTCTATTTTCTATACTTTGGGTAATATCTAATTCAATATTGATTTTACCTGTAGAATTCAAGCCATCATAGCTACTTATTTTTATGAAAACTAGCTCTGCATCAAGTTCAGATTCTAGAAGAAGCTGAGATGCAAAATGAATAGATCCCTTAAGAATAATCACTACAATGGGTCTAGAATTATAATATTGCTTTTTGATATCCTCCGCCAGACGATCTACGATCAGACTGATCTGTTTTTGATCAATAAACTTTACAAACTGTAAACCAGCTACTTCTATACTATCCATCCTCGAGACTAAAGTCCATGCTGATCTATGAGATAAATTAAGCTGGTAATAGCTGCTGCACCCAACTCCAGCTCCCTTTGATTGACTGCCTCTATGCGGTCTATGGATGTATGATGATAATCAAAATATCGCTGTGAATCAGGTCTAAAACCAATCAATAGGCCTTTTTGTGATTTCAAAGGGCTAATATCAGCTCCACCGCCACCTTTTTTGATATACAAGTTATAAGGTGATAAAATATCTTCAAACTGGTTTAATGATGTAAAAAACTTCTTAAATGTAGATGTATCACCATCACAGGTAAAGCCCCTAGGCGTAAATCCACCTGCATCTGACTCGAGAGCCGCCAAATGATATTCTCCTTTTTCATTGGATACTTTGGCATATTCTTTACCACCACCAAGGCCATTTTCTTCATTCATAAACAATACACATCTTATCGTTCTCTTGGGCTTATAGTTGAGTGCCTTCAACGTATGCATGACTTGCATAGCATGAGCACATCCTGCCCCATCATCGTGAGCGCCTTGACCGATATCCCAGGAGTCGAGGTGTCCTCCCACCAAAATGATCTCATCTGGAAACACAGATCCTTTGATCTCCCCTATTACATTATATGATTCTCTTTCTGGTAATACTTTAGCTTCATTTTGGATAGAAATTTGTACCGGCCCTCGGGCTAGTCTATCGCTCAATTCTTCTGCATCTATAGTACTGATAGCCAGTCCCGGCACCTTAGCAAATTCTTCCTTATACGACATCACTCCTGTATGAGGATGATCATCCAATCGTAGCGTCATCGATCTTACCAGTGCAGCTACTCCTCCATATTCCGCTGCCACTGTAGCACCAAATACGCGTTGATCTACCGCACCACCATATGCGCTAAAAGTAGTAAGCTGCTTAGGGTCCATAGGTCTATTGTAGAAGACAATTTTTCCCTCTATCTTCTCTCTACCCAGCTGTCTCACTTCATCTAATGACTGTACCTCTATCACTTCAGCCTTCAAAATTTTGCCACCCGTACCAATCGAATTTCCAAGTGCCGTAGCAGATAGATGTTCTCCATCAGATACATATTTGACGATTTCGACATCGCCTCTTTCCCAAGCAGGAACCATACATGGCTGTTTATATACCGTATCTAGCGAAAGGCTCAAAAGCTTGTCTTTTACAAAATCAGTAGCATCATTCGCATTATCTGATCCACTTAGCCTTCCCCCTATACTGGTACACATATCTGATAACCAAGGATAGCAGACCCCATCGGTCAGAGTGTGGTCATATATTGATTTTATAAAAAAAGCTTCATCATCTTGCCCAATTGCCGTGAGACTTAATAACGAGAAAATAAAACTTAGTAATTTATTCAACATATTATTATTAAGATTTATACGTATCAAAAGAAAATTTGTCTGGCATGAAATTAATCAAAGTTTTCTTTGTGTAAAGGCTAATTTATTTTACATTCGAGTACTTTGTTACTTTGCAAAGAAGAACAAAGCGAAAAAACAATTTGGTTTCATTTGGTTAGGGTTGAGGTAATGCAAATTGCATTACCTCATTTTTTTACGATACTTTTAGCAATTTCTACGTCTACAGAGTGCATATTTGCATTAACAAAACCAATTATCAATGTTTATCGACTTCATTTATGCATTGCTTACAGGTAACTCCTTGAGCAAAATGAAAGATGAAGAAATAGTACAAGAATATCTTGCCACTCAAAATGCACGATATTTTGATCAACTCTATAGTAGATATTCAGGTAAAGTTTATGGAAAGTGCATATCCTTGTTAAAGAACGAGGCAGCAGCAGAAGATGCTGTACAAGAAATTTTCGTGAAAATTCTTTTGAATCTTAGTAAGTTCAGCGGTAAATCAAAATTTTCAACTTGGTTGTATTCTATCAGTTACAATTTTTGTATTGATACCATACGACGAAAAAAGAAAAACCCTAACGCATTTGCTGATGATATTACTGGGCATGAAATTGCAGATGATGTCGATGATCGCTTTTTGCTAGAAATGAATATCGAGCGGCTCAAAGTCATAATGGACCGCGTACCGGTAGGAGTCAAATCTATCCTTTTGATGAAATATCAGGATGAAATGTCTATCAAAGAAATAAGTGCTATACTTTCAAAATCGGAGAGTGCGATCAAAATGAAGATCAAACGTGCAAAGCAAAAATTCAAAAAAATTCATTACGAGATTTATAAGGACTAGCTTAACCATAGTTGTATGAAACCTAATAATTTTAAGTCTCTCGAACATGAGTATGAAAATGAATTTGATACTAAAAGGGAGCAACTCAAGACAAAAGTAGATGGCTCTATTGGACTTATAAAGTTCATAGGAAATATCTTTGAGCTCTACCTGCCTCAGGTACTTGGTGTATTTGGCTATATGTCCGGTAACCCAAGAAAAAAAGAAAACCCTGATGCCAAAAAGAAAAAATACCCTAATACTAAATAACACTTAACTACTAAAAAGAATGCATTTATTTAGCATCATTAAAGATGAGCACTTTTCAGGAATGATTTCCTCCTTCCTCAATGGTATACCTAATATAGTATTGGGAATTATCATCTTGATCTTAGGATTGATAATAGCCAAAATAATTTCTAAGACAATCAAAAAAATTCTTTCTAAAATAGGAGTAGATAAGATCGGAGATCAACTCAATGAGATCGAATTCATCAGTAAGTCCAATATAGAAATAAAGATCAGTAGTCTTTTTTCGACTATCATTTACTACTTTTTGGTAGCTCTCATTGCAGTAATTGCTGCTGATATCGTCAATCTTCCTGCTCTCACCAATATAGTATCAGAGCTTTTAATTTTAATTCCTAAAATTCTGATGGCTCTAATCATTTTAATGATAGGAGTATTATTTGCTGAGGTGATTAGAAAAGTTGTTTTGACTGCTCTGAATTCAATTGGAATACCTTCTGCTCAATTAATAGCGACCTTCATCTTCTATTTTTTAGTGATCAATTTTGCACTAAGTGCCCTAAAGCAGGCTGAAATAAGTACAGAAATTTTGAGCCAAAATATTTCAATTGTAATCGGTGGTATAGTACTCGCATTCTCTATAGGATATGGACTTGCTAGCAAAAGTGTAGTAGCCAATTTTTTAGGATCTTATTACGTCAAAGGAAAGTTTAGCGAAGGTGATACTGTGACTTTTGATGGTGTCAGGGGTCAAATAACTGATATAAGTAATAACTCTATACATATCAAAACGGAAGAATCTATTGTGATCTTCCCACTTAGTGAAGCGACTAAAAATAAAATCACAATTCATTAAAAAACTTTAATCAAACAAATCAAAATATTTTACAATGAGAAAATCCATTTTCATTTTTACACTATGTCTTTTATTTGGTGCAACTGGTTTTGCCCAAAGCTTAGAAGAGTTACAAGCTAATAAAGCTGCAAAAGCTGCAATGCAAACTGCTAAACAGTCAGAGGCAGATGCACTTGCCGCTGAAATTGCTTCAATACAAGCAGAAATAAATAAGTTGAAAGGCTGGCGAAGAGGAGTCTCGGGGTTAATAGGCTTTAACTTAAATAATTCTAATGGTTGGATCGCCAACCCTAATCCAAATGCAGAATCTTCTGGTTTAAATTTTGGCTTGACCGCTTTTGCTATGCAGGATAAACAAAAATCTTTTTGGCATAATAAATTAGTTATTCAGAAAGCTTGGCAAAAAGTAAACTTAGCAGGGGAGAATAATGAAACTAGTTTATTTGATAATGGTACGGTAGATCTACTGACCTTATCATCACTTTACGGATATAAGTTATCTGATAAAATAGCATTATCTGGCTTAGGAGAGTTAAATTCTTCTGTAGAAAATTTCTTAGAACCAGGAACTTTTGATCTAGGTATCGGTGCAACTTGGACGCCACAAAGTAACTTGACCATCGTAGCACATCCATTAAATATTCGTGGAAACTGGTGGTCTGAACGAAGCAAAGATGCCTTTGAATCGGTTAACATGGACTATGATAATCCAGCCTTTTATATTGGAGCTAAATTAAGAGTAGACTATACAAGAACATTTGTTATTGCTGGAAAAAATGTATCATGGTCATCTACTCTTACGGGATTCTTACCTTATTCTAGCGAGAAAATTAAAACTCCTAATTTTGATGATGATGGATTGTTTACTGGCGATTTCTCAGAATCTGGCCCACAAGAGTATATGTGGATAAATCAATTCTCTTTCGAGATTTGGAAAGGCATTGGTGGTGGAGTAGGCTTTGGTCTATGGTGAACAGATACACAGTCGTATACTTCACTAGGACGCTC
>JAHDGW010000058.1 GCA_020631635.1 Saprospiraceae bacterium | reverse complement strand
ATGTAATCATATCGGACGCTTACGCAAAATCTGATACATCTGTCGTAATAGGTACTCGTACAGGAAGATTACAGAATTTTGAAGCACGTATGGTCGAAGTCTCTATGAATGGTAATATCGTTTGGGAAAGAACCTACAAAGGTCTTACCGAAAATGAATTTACACGGAACGGTGGAGGAATAGCCCCTATCCTATCCGACGGTGGTATTGCTTATGTCACAACAGGAATAACAGAACTAGATAGCGATGTAGGATATTTAATACGTACTGACAACAATGGTGATACTCGTTGCCACGAAGTCACTAACGATTACCAATTATTACCTCTAGTGATGAGCACTGATACACTCACATGGTCATTTACAAGTATAGCTGGTCAAGACCCTATAGATGTAAGTATTACTCCTTTCAGTAACTATGACATTCCATCGCTTACGCTGGACAATATTACATATTGTCCGAACGCCGTAATCGATACCATCTTAGATGCTACGCAAGCTCTAGGATCTGCATATGTATGGGGATCAGATGCCAATGGTGAGACTACTCCTACACTTAGAGTAACAGAAGAAGGGTCTTACTCCGTCAATGTTACTATTGATACCTTACATTGTTTTTCTCTCTGTGATACAGCGAATATTCAAAGATCATCATTGCCGACCGCACAAATTAGCTTTTCGGATCAGTGGTGTGAAAGCAGAGATTTTGACCTCGCAGTGCTTTCCAATAATCAGATAGAAACGATCAATTGGAGTACGACTGAAACAACACCTCAAATCACGGTAAGTGACTTTGCGACTTATTCGGTAACGATTGTTGATATTTGTGGAGACAGTGCATCGGCGCAATATACGCTGACACCTCAAGATACAACCGCCGCAGATATGATTACCATAGAGGCAGGGCTAGATTTTCAGTGTTTCACTCCAAGGATAGAACTCAAGGTGGTAGATGTCGCTGACCCAGATAATGAGATGCCCGGGTTTACGAATATAGAATGGTCGACAGGAGAAATAGGTGTACGAGTCATACGTGTAGAATCACTCGGCACGTACAGCGTTACCCTAACGGATGACTGTGGATACGTACTCACGACGGACATCACTATAGACGAATCACTTTTACCCGATGCGGATGAAATTTCTATTTCGCAGGATCTAGATTTTGAATGCTTTGTACCGCAAGGAATACTCTCTGTGCAAAGTGCTAATGAAGTAGCATTTAGTGCTATAGAATGGTCAAATGGAGCACAGGAATCTACCATTATCATTACTGAAGCTACTGAATATACAGTAACTGTCACTGACAACTGCGGCAACACTTTAACCACATCAATATCTATAGATGCGCTGAACGCCCCTATACCAAGCCCTGCACTCAATACGAGTGGAATACCTGACTTTTGTGATGAAGGTGTTTATTTTATAAATTTAGAGAATGCTGATGCATACACTTCCATAGAGTGGTCAACCGGAGATATCGATGTAGAATCATTATCTGTAGACTCTATCACCACTTACGGTGTCAGTGTATTTGACCAATGCAGTGATATTCCTATGACGGCACAGATACTGCCAGCTGCCAATGAATTTCCTGCATGCCCTTGTTTAGAATTTCCTAATTTATTTGCACCAGCAACGGGTACTACAGCGGGTGGTGGACCAGATTCGCTCAATATCGTTTTCGCCCCTCATAACACTTGCGATGAGAGCCTAATTTCGGCATATGAGCTGGTAGTATATAATAGATGGGGGCAAGAGATCTTTTCTAGTACCGACTTAAATACTGGCTGGAATGGACGAAAAGATAATGAAAGAGTACCAAGTGAAGTGTATTTATACTTTGCGAGATATATAACTCAAGGTGAGACTTTTGAACTTGAAGGGCACGTGACACTAGTAAGATAAGACCTTATGCCTCATATATATGATCTCGTCATTATAGGTGCAGGCCCTACAGGGATCAATTGTGGCATAGAAGCTCATAAGGCCGGACTGAATTATATAATCCTAGAGAAGGGATTATTAGCGAATAGCTTATATCACTTTCCTACGAATATGACGTTTTTCAGTACGTCAGTAAATCTTGAGATCGGTAGCATACCTTTTATATCTCATAATGATAAACCTACTCGTAAAGAGGCGCTCGAGTACTATAGGAGACTCTCTACCCACTACCAGCTCAATATTAAGTACGATACTGAAGTGATTAGCGCAAGTTCCGTAGATAAGACTAAGGCAATAGTAAGCTCAAGAGGTACTTTTAATGCAAATTACATCATTGTAGCTACCGGCTTTTATGATCATCCAAGGCTTTTGAACATTCCAGGAGAGGAACTTTCTAAGGTAAAACATTATTACGATGATCCACATCCATATATAGGGAGAGATATAGTCGTGGTTGGTGGAGCCAATAGTGCCTGCGACGTAGCACTCGAAACCTGGCAGTCAGGAGCAAATGTGACGATGGTGGTAAGAAATAAATCCTTATACGAAAAGGTAAAATATTGGATTTTGCCAAACATTAAAAATAGAATTGATGAAGGCTCTATCAAAGCTTATTACAATAGCACGTTGACTTCGATACGGGCTGATGAAGTTGATATAAAGACTCCTGATGGTATCATTAGTATTCAAAATGACTATGTACTTGCTATGACGGGCTATAAACCTGATTATTCCCTACTCAAGAAAGTCGGAATAGAAATAACCGCAGATAAAACCCGAATACCAAAACATAATTATGATACGCTACAATCTTCGGATCCACAAATCTATTTAGCTGGGGTTGTCAATGGAGGTCTGAAAACCAGTACATATTTTATAGAAAATACAAGGCATCATGCTAAAATGATTATCGATCAGATCGTATCATGAGACTTGCTCTGCTTTCACCCAATTCAGGATTTTATCATCTAGGGGCTGTGTAGAACTTCCATAAAAGCCATCTAGCTTTCCATTTTCATCTATCAAAAATTTACTGAAATTCCATTTTACCAAATGATTAGAAACACCATTGTGTTTTTTATTGCAGAGCCATTTGTACAGTTGGTGGGGTGCTAAAAGAATCTTAACCTTCTGGGTGATCAAAAAATCTACGCCATAGTTTACTCGACAGAACGTAGCAATATCATCAGCATCACCTGGCTCTTGCCATCCGAAGTCATTACATGGCACTCCAATGATCTGGAGCTCATCCTTGAAATTTTCATGTAATTCTTGCAATTGGCTGTACTGAGGTGTAAAGCCACATTTTGAAGCCACGTTAACTATCAATATCTTTTTGAATTTGAAATCCGCTAAATTGATGGGGTTTCCAGCGAGATCATTTATTTCGATATCATAAAAACTACTCATATTTTCTTATTTATAAACTAAAACATCAGAAACATATAATTGTTAATCATCCAAAGGTCATTTTCTCCGGTATATACTTTTATAATAACTCATATGAAAACTATAATACTACTCTTAGCATGTATTTTGCCCTGTATGCTGAACGCTCAAAAAAGAGAACTTTCCATGAAGAAAGCTAAAGGAGAATACGTAAACGGTAAATATCTATACCTAGATCAAGAGGATCAGCCATTTTCTGGAATACTGTATGCTAAGTATCCAAATGGTAACTTTATATCTAGACAAAACTTTGAAAATGGATTGGGAAACGGTACCTGGACAAACTACTATGAAAATGGGAATATCAAGGAAGTAGGCACTTATGATAATAACAAAGTCAAAGGACCAATCAAAAAGTACAATGAACAAGGAGCCATGATTGCCGAGGGGACCTATGATGAATGGAGAGTACGTGTAGGTCAGTGGACGTATTATGACTCTAAGGGCTACATAGTACGAATAGAAGACTATGGTAAAAAAGGAGACTATCGTGATGTAGAAGCCTATTATAACACTGGACAGATTTCGAAAATGTGGTATGACGATATCATGAAGCGTAAAGAGGTATTTATAGACTAAAGGTCTTATATTGCTATCCTAAATATGCGCTATGAAACTAAAACAGTTAATAAAACTAGAAGATAAAGCCAAAGAGGTATGGGTGATCAGCCCAGGCTTGCATTATGATACTGAACATAAAGATTTTTCTGAAATGGTCAGTGTCAATCTAGGCCAAAAAACAAAGTACCGATATATAGTACCAGCAACAAAGCAAGTCGCTAAAAACCTACAGGCCTATAAAAAGCGATATAATCTAACAGAGCAAGAAATCAATACTAATTTTTTGATCTTACTTCCGTCAGAGTTTAATCCTTTTCTGTCAGAATGCGCCATATATGACGCATCTACCAAATGTATAGCATGCACTGCTCCGGCGAGAGAAGATAGTAATGACGTTATACAGCTCCATGCCGATACAGCCAAGCAAATGGCTAAAGCTTTTAAGAAACTCTGGAAAACTTACAAAGGTACTAACCCTTAGTAACTATGATACATTATAGTGATGCACGACTAGAGCATCTATCCATACACTTCATCGGCAGCCATGCTGATCAAGAAGGTATTATATGCTCTGAGCAAAAACTACAGCTCCAAAACGAACATCTACAAGAGCTCATTAAGAGGTACTTTTTCGATTCGTTTAAAGAACCTGAATTCTACAACCTTGCATTCAGTACAGGAGAAGTAGAAATGAATCCTATGCATCAGTTGGCCTCTACTCTATTTGATAATCCAGGGGCACATCATGAGCTTTCTATGCAGATAGCCAAATACTTGTACGATAACTCTAAGCACCCGAATATTAAGAGCGGCGACCTCATGGTAGCCTATGTTGAAGATGTACTTATCGAAGACGAACTCGTAGAAGCACTCTGCATATTTAAATCAGAGAATAAAGAACCTTTCTTGACCTTGAATGCTAAATCTAACGATTACGATCTAGAGAGTCATGAAGGTATACATATATCTAAGCTAGATAAAGCATGCGTTATATTCAACACCGAACGATCTGATGGATTCAAGGTCATTGCACTAGACAAATCCAATCGACAAAAAGAGGCTCAGTTTTGGATTAGTGATTTTCTCAGTCTGGCTCCTAGAGCAGACAACTATTACCACACCAAAAATTATATTCAAGCCACCAAAAACTTTATTGATGACCGAGTAAAGCCCCTTTACGATATTGACAAAGGGGACGAAGCTGGAGTGTATCAAAGATCTAAAGAGTACTTGAAAAATACTGAGTCATTTGATGAGCAAGAATATCTGCAACAGACCTTCCAGAGTGAAGATGTGATACAAGCATTTACCGAGTATAAGGCAGATTTTGAAGAGGAAAAGAATATCAAACTGAGCCCACAATTTGATATACATGATGCCGCAATCAAAAATCAATCAAAAGTATTCAAATCGGTACTGAAGCTTGATAAAAATTTCCACATCTACATCCACGGTGATCGTACCAAAATAGAACGCGGTAAAGAGGATGATGGACGAAAATACTACAAGGTATATTATGAGGAGGAAAAGTAGAGCAAAATACATAAATGCTTTTTACAATTAACAATTATACATTTTGTTAATCCTATTTAACATTTTTTCATTTTATATAAATACTACGCTATCAGTTGTAAAAACCATGTTCTAGCAAAATCAATTTTTGTTAAATCAAATTAACAATTTTGCATTTTGTTACTTCCATGAAACAATACTATCTTTAATACCATATAATATAATATAATATAATATGATATATGGATAGTCTACTACGACACAGCAATCGGATACTCAAAAATACCTCTACAAAATTTAAGAGATATTTACATGAGCAAATAGAATATGATGCGCGACTCATTATCATCAAAGGATGTCGCGGAGTGGGAAAAACAACACTACTCAATCAACATATCATCGATCAACGTGATGTACATAAAAGTATCCATCTAAGCTTAGATCATCTATATTTTACCGATCATAAACTGTTATATACGGTAGAGTCTCTATACGCATTAGGGTATAGAAATTATGTAATTGACGAAGTGCATAAATACGAAAACTGGTCAGTAGAAGTCAAAAACATCTACGACTCATTCCGTGATATTAAGATGCTCATCACCGCATCTTCTGCCTTAAACATAGATAGCGCAAGTGGAGATCTAAGCCGTAGAGCCGATCGATACAACTTAATAGGTCTTTCATTTAGAGAGTATCTTAATTTTGAGCTTGGGTTACAATTGCCCAGACTTACACTACAAGACTTGATCAATAAGTCAGCTACTGTAGAAAGCGCATTGAGAAATGAAATTGCCATCGAAAAATACTTCAAACGGTATCTATCAAAGGGCTATTTCCCTTTTTATAAAGAGGCAGGACGTCGCTACCATGATCGCATAGCCAATATTATAAATCAGGTGATCGAGGTAGATCTACCGCCCATATTCAGTATTGACTATAATACAGTGAGACAGGTAAAACGATTACTCTCCTTAATAAGCCGTATGGCACCATTTACACCCAATATATCCAAACTATCAAGAGACCTTGGAATTCCCAGAAATAGCCTACTGGTTTACATAGATTATCTAGATAGTGCAGGCCTTATCAATATCCTGAAAAGCAATAAGAAATCGGATAGTGCTCTTACCAAACCAGATAAAATCTACCTAGAAAATACCAATATCTCGTATGCCCTGAGTATCGATGCCGTAAATACTGGAACACTACGAGAAACCTTTATGAGAAATGCGCTATCAGTACATCATCACTGCACTACACCGATAGCAGGAGATCTCATGGTCGATGATCAGTATGTTTTTGAGATTGGTGGTCCTAACAAGAACTTTCACCAGATCGCTGATATGCCCAATGCTTATCTAGTGAAAGATATATTTACATCAGGTGGTCAAGGCGTTATCCCGATGTGGTTATTCGGGTTTTTATACTAAAACTCAACCACAAACTAGATTTAACGTATGACAATCTACCCTTTACTACCGGCCAACTTCCAACCTAGAAGAGCCGAAGGGATATAAAGCACTAAATCAAGAACAGCGACCCAGGTGGGAGTCTGTGGTAACATCACGATCATAGCAATACCACCCATCATAAATAGCCCACCGATCACTAACGAAAATGTCTTCTGATAGGACAGACATATTTTAGTAGCTACAAAAGCACCCGCAAGAGCACCCGCAGCATGTGCGATAATTGGTACAAGACTATTAGCGATACTAAACCGATCAATATTTGCTTTCAAACTTTCAATATCTTGAGGGTCAATACCTTCTGGAAGAGGCACTACTGAACCGTTAAGGCTTATGAGTGCCATATTGACCACACTACCTATAAACATCCCTAAAATAAAGCCTAATATATTTCTGATTATTACATTTTGTAAAATCCCTTGTTGACCGGACATAAGCTGACGTTTTGATTGACAACTACAAAATCGTCATAATCTATGTAATCTCAAAATGTAATCCTAAGAGTTATAGTTGTATAAAATTAGTGCCAGCTAAATGCTTTAGAGTTTTACAAATCTGCCAATACTAATCATATCCTCATGGTATAGTCGTACAGAATATATCCCTGAAGCCAACGAAGATTGAATCCTTACAGCTAGCTTTCCGCCATCAGAAATGAAGTCTATAGGAGTTATATGACCAGCTACATCCAATAGTTCTACCAGAACGACTTTATCGCTATACTCTGTATCAATAAATAAGGTATTGCCATCTAGTGGATTAGGGTAGATATTCTTTTCATTAATGATCATTGCCTTCTGTGACAAAACAAATCCACCAGGAGGAATAATCTTTTCACTTGTGTAGATTCTGTAATCACCAGGCAAAAAGGCTAATACATCATTGACATTTGTCACGACAAGTTCTTCCCCAGTGAAGTACTCATACCATGTGCCATCGTATGGAAACTTAGGATCAACATCAATAGATCTAGTCCTAAAATTAGCCAAAACTACAGCGTCCATATTTGGATGATTAAATTTTAATCGCTTTAGATATAGATCTGTATCGTCAAAAACATAGTCATCAGTACTGAAGGTTTCGTACTCGGTCTTTAAATGATTGATGGCTGCTACTTGATCGTATAATAGTGATCGATCTTTATCTCCCTGAAAGTCCCATCGAATAGGTTTTGGGTCTAATCTACAGTCGGGGCTGATATTGCCATTGATACATCTATTGATGGAGTAATCATAAGCTAGTTCGCCAAATTGCCAAAGCATTTTGGGACCAGGCACCAATGTAAAAATTACACTAGCCGCGGCTATTCGCTGGATGGCTACATCAAAGTCCCGTGTATCATAGTCGCCTTCACTAGTACCGTAAGTAAGCACTTTAAAGGCTAATCGCTCCTCATCGTGACTCTCCATATACCCTACGACATTCGGATCATTCCACCCCCTGACTTTATAATCTAACCAATCTAAATCAGAAGTTCTACCCTCTGCTGCTTGACCAAAATTATAGGTCATATTACCCCATAGCATCATGCCCGCATTAGCCAATACCCTCTCCTCTTCATTGTAAGCAAAATGCTCCAAGATAACATAACTATCAGCATCCAAAGACCATATATGGTTGGCATAATCTGTCAATATATCTATACGGCTTTGGTCAAATTGAGCCATTAGGTCAGGGTTACCTTGACTATTAGTTTGAGTAAATCCTTTGGATAGATCAAAACGAAATCCATCAAAACGATATTCGGTTATCATATTATCCAATATCTGTTTGACCCAATCCCTAGTGGCTTGGCTCTCATGATTGACATCATAACCTACATTGAAAGGGTGCCTCGCCGTTACATTAAGCCAAGGATTATCAGCTGAAGGCCGAAATGCTACTGGGTCCCAATATAATTGTGCCAATGGGCTCTGACTAAATACGTGGTTATATACCACATCAAGTATGACCGCGATACCTCTACGATGGCACTCATCGATCACTGCTTTGAGCTGATCACGACTACCATAATACTTATCCATAGCCATATGAAAAGAAGGATTATAGCCCCAGCTCTGATTACCCTCAAATTCATTGACAGGCATGAGTTCTATGGCATTTACTCCTAATCGGTCAAGGTAATCTAGGGTATCTAATAGCGACTTATAACTTTTATCATGTAGAAAATCCCGCATCAAAACTTCATAGATGATGAGCTCTTCTTTTGCTGGCGGCACGAAATCATTTGCAATCCAAGCATAATCCTGTTCCTCAGACTCAAATACAGTCACAATACCATCAGCCCCTACAGGATAAGGCGGAAGTGATGACATCACCTCATTGGGTACGCCATTATCATTCCATGGGTCCAATACTACTTTGGAGTAAGGGTCAGCAATAGTAATATCTCCGTCTACTAGATACTGATAAGTATTTTTTTCATTATCAAAAAATGACTTAGGTAGCTCTATCCAAAAGGTTGATTTATCTTCCGTTTTATTTAATTGAAAACTAAGATCGATTCGATAATTATTTTCGGGACATAATAAGAAAACATTTTCTTTGCCCGGTGCATATAACTGAAAAATATAACTATCACCATCCGTATAATTTAGGCCGTACTGAGTACCCATAGGTGGGTTACTGAGTGATTCATCTGGATCAAGTACAAAATATCTAGTCTCTAGGGTCTGACTATTACCCTCTGCATCTTGAACAAATACTTCAAGCTGATGAAAACCCAACTCATAAGGGGTGATCCAAATACTTGCCGCCTCTGATGTAATATTGGCCACTTCTACCCCATTGTCAGAAATAACAATATTGGCTTCTCGATTCACTTCTACAGAAACATTAATACTATCCCCAAGATAAATGATCGAATTTTCATCAGCCGGTGATATTAATCGATGGGGCATATACCGGGGCATAGATGTCAGCTCCATCACTAGATCTACCCGCTATACTGCCATCCGTATTGCGGAAAACAAAAGCGAGCTCTTGTACCAACTCCCCGTCTGGAATTCCATAAAAATCTTCAATATTGTACTCTATAGTGTATATATCATTACCGATAGGTGTCATCAATGTTTTCGGAAAGGGGATTCCCCATGTACCTTGCACATATTTCCAATCGGTGGGGCTTGTACTCGTACTAGTAATTACCACTGTATGGGCGTAAACACTTCCATTAAAACAATGCAGCGTTACCTTCACTGGCATCAAAATATACCGTCACATCATCAAATTGTGTAGGGAAAGCTGGCTCAGTCCATATAACTTGCCCCATGGACATAGGCGTCTGGACTTCCAAAACAGGATTTTCTGCCAAACGAGCGGTACAAAAGTCAGGCATACCCATAGTAGATGATTGCTGTTCTAGGCAGTCATAATCTACATTTATAGAGTTTGGACGATCATTACTCTCTGAAAAATTCAGATATATATAATGACCACCTCCCTTAGCATCAAGTCCGAAAACGCTAGACATGGATACTAGAGTCAATATAAAGAGGTTTAAGCTTTTCATACTCTATTAATTTAGTACAATTTAATCGTTTTTTATAATGAAAGCAGGCTACATCGTACAGAAGATGACCATCTGACAGTTTGAGAAGTTCTATAATCAGTCATTAACATTAATATATCCAGTATTAGACATTAAATTATTTGAGTTGATCTAGGACAGCTAGCATATCTGATTTACAACCAACACCTGTGTTGGATACCAATATGTTTGAACATTGTCGCTATGATTATGACTATATTTTTCACCTTGAGCCGCTCCGATGAGACGAGTATTGAATCTATTTTACAAAACTTTGATACTACATTACTTCATTCCCCTGATACCCGTTTTTTACCTTTCTGTCAGCCAAGGGAGGCAGATATTTTAAAATAAATCAACTGGAATCCTAAGCGATTACCCTATTAATCTAACGTTTCTTATCAAGTCCCCGCATTGCCCGATATTGATAAAAAAAAAGCCGAAGATATCATCCACCGCTCTTTATTAGCTCCAAGCTATATAATCATAGATTTATTTCTCCGCTTCCATAGAGACCGTCAGTATATCTCTATCAAACATGTATAAACCACTCTTCTCATCTCCGATGAGCTCTAGCTTATCATTGATTGTACGAGCTAGCGCCTCCTCTTCTATCTGTTCAGCTACGTACCACTGTAGGAAATTACTGGTAGCATAATCTTTTTCTTCAAGGGCGATTTCTACGCATTTATTGATACTTTCAGACACCATGATTTCATGCTCTAGCAGTTGCTGAAAAGCATGCTTAATACTTGGGAAGGTCAACTGTGGTTGCTCCAGCGCTGGTATCACTGAAAATCCACCACGTTCATTGATAAAGTGTATCAACTTAAGCATATGCTCTCGCTCCTCATCACTATGACGATAAAAGAATGCAGTGATATTATCAATACCTGGCTGTATCTCTGCCCAAGCTGCCATAGCAAGGTATACTTGTGAAGACTGTGCTTCTATTTTTACTTGCGCATTGAGCGCATCTTGTACTACTTTCTTTAACATAATCCTGATTGTTTATACGTGAATATAACAACAGTAAGTACCGCGGTGTTTCTTAAATGCCTGAAAGATTGAGAATATCTAATTAGACAAAGTAAAGATTGGGAGTTAATTTCTGGCCCTCTTCCTCGCCCCTTCTGGAATCTGCTTACCAAAATGCTGCACCCAGTATCGTCCCGATCTAGCTACCGCCATTTCATTTACATTGGGATTCATGAGCATTTTACAATGGCTTGTACTTTTAATCCAATCATAAAAGACCTCATCAAAATGGCGCTGACCCTCTCCAATATTCTCTCCAGCTACCGCCCAATTGTATCCGTGATTATCTAGTCGATCGCCTATATCGTCACCATCTATACTAAAGTGAGCAAAAAAATTGTATCGCTTCATCTCACGGGCATGAGATAGTGCAGAGTTATATAACTTATCGTTCCAGACTACAGGCGAAGTAGGTTTCATCCTCTTATTGCCACATCTGCAGCCTTTAGCTCGGAGTTGATTCACTCTTTTAATCATATACAACTTAGCCTCCTCAGTCGGCGCAATATCCGTGGATGGACCGCTCCAATGAGCAAAACTACTCAGTAATATGACTATAATCCAATTCATTTGCTTGATAAACGAGAAAATAGGAATGGATGTTTTATAAAACTAAAAAAAGGCCTCTTATTTATGTGCTTTGACAAATGCATGGCAAGACTCATAAAGCATATGATATACTCCCTCAAATCCACCTTCGTAATATGGATCAGGTACCGCTTGATTCATACCTGGAGAAGAATAATTTAGAATCAACTCCACCTTATTATGATCAGCTATGTTGCTTGATAGAGCTCTTACATTTTGAAAATTTGATTGATCCATGACCAAAATATGATCAAATGTGGCAAAGTCTTCACTTGTAAATCTTCTCGATCTCTGCCTTGTGATATCAATACCATGTGACCGTGCCACAGCAATCGATCGTGGATCTGGTAGATCTCCATCATGAAAACCAGAGGTACCCGCAGAGTCAACATACCAATCCAATCCCTCCTCCTCGACCATCTTCTCTAAAATACCATGCGCCAATGGTGAGCGGCAGATATTCCCAAGACATACCATCAGAATCTTTTTCATACTTGTGTAACGCTTGTATCTTTCTAATCGCAGCTTAAATCAAGATAATATCATCCTGGTGTAGCCAACCAATCTGCTTATTGGGCAATGCTACCTTATACCATTCCTCGATATGATCTATGACTTCCAAGATCTCTCCTGCCAATAGCGCTATCCTCTCTTCACTTCGATAATCTGGTCCTGACTGCAGTGCAATGGCCTTTGATGTAATTGCTTGATTATAGGCATTTACTTCAGCAGATCTTACATAAAAGCAGATCAAAGAAAATATCCAAAAAACAATTGATAACAGAAGTAATGATCGGCCATGGTATTTTTGAAAAAGTGCTGATTGAAACCAACGTAAATACAAGATGATCAAGATGATCAAACCAAAAACTATACAACATATCAACCAAGACCTAGAAGACATAAATCGATACATAGATCTCCATATACGAAGTAGAAAAAATTCTTTAATGACAGGTATATCCGAATCAATCTGCTGTACTAATACCTGAAGGTCTTGAGATAATATTTGATCATTAGGAAAGTATTTTAATCCTCTTAGTGTTTGCTCTAGAGCATTGACATAGTTTTTCCTTTCAAATGAGGTTTGAGCTGCATTATGATAATATTGAGGCGAATGTTTCTCTCCATTAACCATGCCACTGCTTTGGTCTATTGCAGTGATTGTTTTTTTTTCTACCTCTACAGCGAATTCACTTGTACGGAAAGCTGAAGAAGCCAAAATTGCATTGACACTGCAGGCGATCAGTATCATGATCAGAACATTTTTCAGAAGCAAATGCATAGTTTGTTATTTTAAAATATACTGAACAATTATGATTCAAAATTACATAATTCTGGAATGAACGCCGGTCTTAAATCGTGGAACTACACCAAATAATAATGATATCGAATCCTTATTTATTTTTGTACGATGGACTCTAAATTGATGGGTTTGAGAGTGATCAACCACTTAAATGATTCGAGTCGAAGTGTAAGAGGGTTGATGTCCTTAATTGGAGTCATTACCGACACTGACTCATCAAAAAATCGGATGCTCTCCAGTTCATCTGTTTTGAAACTGAATAATATACTGCTACTCGTAGATTGATTGGCTCCAATGTATGCCTCTTCATCATCTTTGACATAATATATCGACTCTGCATTACCATTGACTTTCATTTTATCGATATCACCATCCTTGAAATATGCATTGGTTACTCTTCCTTTGATTTGATTATATGCTTCTATATCTACTTCGCTTATGATAAAGCTATTTTGTAGCAGCTGCAGCTCATTGACTTCATCATTTTTTAGGAATATATCAATCGTATCTCCCTTAAATTGTGTGGTATCAGACCATAAAATAGGTGATCGAAATAAGTGAAATACTGAATCTTGTTTATTGTAAACTAATGAATCACATACTGCCTGAAGATCACTTTTATAAATTTTTGCTTCTGGATATGCAGACATGATCGACAGGGTATCTATTTGTAAAGAGTCAACTTGCTCATAGACTTTTCTAGAATACAGGGTATCGGCAGCTAGGTATATAGTGTCACTATCCATGATCTGCATTATATATGGTCTACGATCAGAACGGCTTATTGCTTTGATCTCGTCTTCGTTGCCATATTGTACTTCATCACAATAAATGATACTATCGGACGTGGTATCTCGCAATTCTACTTGACCAATGGCCCTACCAAGGTCATTTTTTTCGTTATACGTGATAGAGTCTGCAACGATGATACGCTCATCTCGATCTATAAATCCGTTACCAAAAACCTCAAAAATGCCGCTTGCTGCTGACCTCTTGATAAATTCTCCCTTTACATATGTTGTACTGTCCTGATAGATTCCATCACCTTC
>JAHDGW010000418.1 GCA_020631635.1 Saprospiraceae bacterium | reverse complement strand
GCTAAGATCGGTCTCCCATTTGCATCGGATACCAGCCCTATAGAATTTTTGACTCTTTCTGATGAAAAAGGCGCAAGACTAAGAGCAACGGTGACAGAATTTGGTCCAGTACTATTCTCTAAAATTCTAGGATTAAATGATACACAATCGGGTATCGTGGCCGTCGTATTCAAATATTGTGATGACAACGAATATGCTTTGCTCGATCTCAAGGATATGAAAAAAGTCCTGCAGTATATCACCAATGAAGGTAAAGATGAAATCGAAAAGGAATACGGTAAGATGTCTACCTCATCAGTAGGTACCATACTCCGTAAGATCATAGAGCTAGAGCAACAGGGGGCAGATATCTTTTTCGGTGAGCGATCATTTGAAGTAGATGACCTATGCCGTATTGATGAGAATGGTAAAGGTATTGTATCGATCCTACGATTGACAGATATACAGGATAAGCCAAAGCTTTTTTCCACATTTATGTTACAGATCCTAGCAGAAATATATGCCAATTTCCCAGAAGAAGGAGATGCCGATCAACCGAAGCTAGTCATTTTTATTGATGAGGCTCACTTAGTATTTGAAGAGGCTAGTGATGCATTGATGGATCAGATAGAGGCCATCGTCAAACTGATCAGATCGAAAGGAGTAGGGTTATTTTTCGTAACTCAAAACCCTGATGATATCCCTGACGCAGTATTGGGTCAGCTGGGGCTAAAAGTGCAACATGCACTAAGAGCATTTACAGCAAAAGATAGAAAAGCCATCAAATTAGCGGCTCAAAATTATCCGCTTACTGACTACTACGAAGTAGATCAGTTGATCACAGAAATGGGAATTGGTGAAGCCATTGTCTCCGCCCTAAATGAAAAAGGTATACCAACACCATTGGTACATACGATGCTCAGAGCACCACAATCACGTATGGACGTGCTGACGGATGGAGAAATCGACGGTCTACTAGACAAGTCTTTCTTAGTCAAAAAATATAATGAGGTCGTAGATCGAGAAAGTGCCTATGAGATCCTCACAGGAAAACTAGAAGAAGCCCACGAAGCTGAAAATCAAGAAAAACTCAAAGAGCAACAAGAAAAGGCTTCTAAATCTAGAGGTCGACGTAAAGCCGAAAAAAGTACGATGGAGGAAGTGCTCAGTAGTACTACCACACGTCAGATAGGTCGTACGGTAGCTAGAGAGCTGACCCGAGGACTGCTCGGTGCTCTTGGTATCAAATCTACTAGACGTAGAAGTACTCGACGGAAGAGTAGTTGGTTTTAGTTTTGGAACTTAAGATCATAGTCAAAAGTTTTACAACCTGTTAGTCATACAAAGCTGACTTACTTCGTCGAGATAGTAAATGGAGTGCTTAGGGGTTAATACACCTCTTCAAAAGAATGCCATATAAACTAGAGTATATTGTCTTGTAATCAAGTTCAAATGTTAATAACTAGAAAGTTAGTACGATACCAATTTCTCCTTGACTGCAAGATGTAATAGCGATATTATAATTCGATTTAGATCCTCGAAGACAGATCCTACCTTCATTAAAATGATCAACTACTTCTTTTTGTCTAATTGTTTTACAACTACTATTAAAGCTTAATCCGATAAGTCCTACTATACTTCCTATTAAAGTTGAAAGACCTGATAAATAGAAATAGGAAATCGATTCTCTACCATCGAGGGAATCGGCATAAAATGCAATAGCAACAGAG
>JAHDGW010000057.1 GCA_020631635.1 Saprospiraceae bacterium | reverse complement strand
CGGCATATCTCCAAAATGATTTTATATTCTGATAGAGAGACTTCAAATGGAGAGTTTTATTTTAGGATTTGCCCAGACGTATAAGATATCTCCTATCAAAAATGAGATAGTGGTAATCACAGAGCTCAATAACACTATAGCCATGACTATATTCCAATCACCTTGATACAAGCTTTCTAGCAATAATCTACCCATTCCAGGAATATTAAAAATGGTCTCTACCACGATCGAACCCGAAATCATAACAGGAATCCCAATGACTAAAATTGTAATCATGGGCACCAACGCATTTCTCAATATATGCCTCAAAAAAAGAGTGAACGATTTTACTCCTTTAGCTCTACTCGTCATCACATAATCTTGCAATAACTGTCTTTTTACACTTCCTTTGATCTGTATAATGTCAAAAGCAACCGAATGTATGACTAGACAAAACACCGGCAGTATCAAATGACCCAAAGATTGCAATATCCTAGACCAAGTAGATGAAGCTGGGCTAGGACGTATACCTACACTTGGAAACCAATTGGTCCATGTACCATATTCATTAGTGGTAAAAAAAACAACCAAGATAGTCGCCAACCAAAAAACAGGAATCGAGTGTAAACCATAAAGTATTGTCGCTACCCTATCTTCTCTTTTCTGATTGCGAAAACTAGCTACATAACTCCCTAGAGGTATACTTATAGCTGCAGAAATAATAAGAGCTATCAAACCCATAAAGATCGTCCAAGGAAGAGCTTCGAAGACATGCTCTTCGACAGGTCGACCATCCATAATAGATGTGCCAAAATCGAAAACAAGTGCGGAGGATATCCACCTATGATATTGATTATCTGTACCAAACCAGTGAAATCTTGGCACCCACCACAGACGACTGCCAAAGGACTGTCTGTTGCGCTCTTCCATATAAATCCCATTATCATCTACAAGGCTTTCATAGCTGTATCCACTATTGAGCGCTTTGATGAGAGACTCTTTTTCTTGCTGAAATAAGGCTGAACTAAAATATGATGGATGGTTTCGAGGAGTAATTTTAAAATAAAATGGAGCTAAGTTTTTACCAAGTTCGAGTGAGACTCTTTCATACTCTTTTCTATATTCGCTTAGCCCTTGCTCTTCCATATAAAAGCCTGATCGGGCAAGCAATTGCTCCACTGGATCTGTGTTAATATAGCTAGAAAGACCAAACGCAAAGTAGGAAATTACAATCAACGTAATGATAGAGATGAATATCCTATTGAGTAAAAATTTTAGCATATTAGCAGTACAACTTGTATCAATCAGTTGAAGAGCGCAAGACAGCGGTATTGGCAAAATAGCCAGGTCGTTTTGGGCTGGCTGCCAATTTCAAATTTTTATTGACTATAATTTTTTCTGTTGGTGAATACAGAAATATAGCTGGCTGTTCGTCGTACATAATTTCTTGAAATTCAAGATATAATTTTTCTCTTTCTTGCCTATCCTTTGTAGCAGAGATCAACTCCATTAGTTCATCAGCCCTGTCATTGCTAAACCCCGTATGGTTCATCTTATTGACTCCCGTAAGGTTGCTATGCCATCGCTGTATAGGATTATCCACTGCTGCAGATAGCGTCATGGCAGAGGCAAAAATATCAAACTTCCTCGGCCTAATATGTTCACCAATAATGGTCCGATTTGGTTTCTCTATAATATTGATTTTGACACCTGCTTTTGCTGCATCTTGCTGAAAAATAAGTGCCACATTTTTACCCAGTGCAGAACCTGTAATCAGGATGTCAAACTCAAGATTTATCAAGCTACCATTTTGATACCTATCTAAGACTCCATCATTATTACTATCAGTCCAGCCATCTTGAGCCAGTAATTCATTGGCCCTATCAATATCAAATTCAATTGGTTTTAAGCCTTTATGATAGTAGGATTTGGAAGGATGAAAATGACCTATTGTTCTTGTCGCCGTTCCATTTTCCAATGTTTTGATCATCTCATCTACATGGGTAAGATGAGCAAGAGCTCGTCTCACTTTTTTACTATTTAGACCTTCCGAGCGATTATTTAGTAAGAGATAGTAATAGCGCATAATCTGGGGAGTCAATCCATATAGCATTTCGCTATCCGTATCATCCTGTATTACACTTTTATATCCATTAGCCGTAAGGTTTGGCAGTATATCGAGTTCGCCACCCTTCATCATACTTAGAGCAGCTGTTTCATCCTTGATAATCAAAAACTCTATTTGAGTGGCAAATGCTTGCAGAAACATATTTTCTGGATAGTCATCGCCCCAGTATTCTAGCTGACGATCAAGTACTACATATTGGTTTGTTTTCCAATCTGTTAGAGTATAAGGTCCAGATCCTACCACTATATCACGACTATACTTTGGACTATTGAATTGTTGAGCAAAAAAATGCAAACTACTATCTCGCCTTAGCTCTTGATCATAAAATTCATCATTGCGCAGCTGATCAATCGTATAGTTATCTAACACAGAATTAGGATCATAAATATGCTTAGGATATAACTGCACCGTAGTGGCAAGCTCTAAAGCCAATAAGTTGACTTCCGCATCTACCTTCACCGAAAATGCTCTACTATCTTCAGGGTCAATATCGATGGAGAGTATGTACTTAAGATAATTTCTCCATTTGGTGGCATCTACACCAGTGACCAAGGCTGTTTTTATAGTGGAAATATAATCGTCTGCACTTATCGACTTACCATCAGACCACACTGCATCATCTTTAAATTTAAAATCAAAAGTGATATCATCTGATCCCAGTTGTGGATCAGGTAACTTTTCGATGAGTATGGGACGCATCTCTAGCGTTACAGGATCATAATCTGCCAATGGTAAAAATATATACTGAAACACTTGACGAGGTACTGATTTTACAAGCAGCATTGGATTCAATCGCTCTGGGTCCTCCGCCAAACGGATAGAAATTTTGAAATCCTCATTTTCTTCTCTATTCTGATCTTCTCCACAGGAGAATAGCATCAGGCTAAACCAAAAAAGTAAAAAGATATAGTAACTATTTATTTTTTGCATATCTCAGGTATTGCATGTAGATAACAACAAGATACCCAATATTCAAATTCTAAGACTGATACTATTTAAACAATTCGTGGATAACTTTCTTAAATGATATAAGGATACGCACCTTAGTGATATCACAACTATTGATAATGAATATGAAAGAACATATAGTAATCGCAGGTGGCACCGGCCTTGTAGGATCAAGATTAGTGCAATTATTGGATACAGACATGTATGACCTTACTATCTTGACCCGTGGAAAATCTAGAACGGAGGGTAATATTAATTTTGCGCATTGGTCTCCTTCTAAGAGTGAGTTTGAACTCGATATTACCGATGTAGATCATATCATAAACTTAGCTGGTGCAGGTATAGCTGATGCACGATGGACAGACAGTCGTAAGCAATTACTTATAGAGTCTAGAACTGTGAGCACTGAACTTATAGCTACACAATTGCGAACTCACAATCATACTCTTAAGAGTTATATCGGTGCAAGTGCCATAGGATACTACGGCGATCGTGATGACGAAATTTTGACTGAAAACTCCGATCCCGGGGATGGATTTATGGTCAAATGCTGTGAACTTTGGGAGACTGCCCACAAGCAAGTAATAAGCCATACAAGTAGCTCTACCCTATTAAGAATAGGTATTGTTTTATCTACCAAAGGAGGGGCATTTGAAAAAATACATCTCCCTATGAAATTGGGCATGGCCAATTACTTTGGAAATGGAAAACAATACTGCTCTTGGATTCACATAGACGATCTATGTAGGATGATGATCCACGAGCTTACTCCTAGCAAAAACGGGCACGAAATATGGAACGCCGTAGCCCCAGAACCACTAAGGAATAAAGAATTCATAAAACAAATAAAATCCGGACTAGATTCTAAGGCAATCGTGGCACCTGCACCTGCTTTTGCACTGAGGTTGTTATTAGGAGAAATGTCTCAAGTAGTATTGAACAGTAATCGAGTGCTACCCAATATCCCAATATCAAAACACTTTCACTACAAGTTTCCTAATCTGTCTGATGCCGCTAAAGACATCGTAAAACGTAAGATTTAGTCATCAAAAACTTCAATATCCTTACTCTTTAAGATAAGATCGGTAAACTTTCCTTTAAACCTAGTACCTCGAACCATATGGTTATCTATCCAGTGATAGTTACCACCTCTAGGTTTACCCATAAGTAGCCCATGGTATTTGAAGTTATTTTTTTTAAGCCAGGTCTCCGTAACTCCTCTGTGCTCCTCCGTCCTAGAGGTAAAGAAAGTGATAATGTGACCCTCGTCATACCACTTATTAAGTATCTCTAGTGCATCTGTATATAGCTCCGCGGTCACCATACGTTCAGGTTCTTCATTGGGTATATCGTCACATATTGTACCATCGATATCGATCAGGTAGTTCTTGATGTGTTCTGGAAGTATTGGACTTAAAAGCTCCCCATCCTCATTTAGGATTTCTTTCAATTCAAAATCGCTCATGGCTTTATTTTTATTAGAGTGATACAAAAGTAAGTGGATTTATGGGATTTTGTTGATACCACAGCTCAAAATGTAGATGCGGTCCATCTGTTAAAATCCCTGTATTGCCAATAATAGCAATAGCTTCTCCTTGCTTGACTCTGTCTCCTTTTTTCTTTAAAATTTTAGAATTATGCTTATATACTGATATCAAATTATCATCATGCTGTACACTGATGACATACCCGTGATTCATGGTGTAGTTTGAGGTAATGACTACACCGCTATCTACGCTCTTGATAGGCATATCAGCTGCACCAAGTATATCGATACCGTAATGTGCCGTTTCATAATCAAACGCTGCACTAACTTCTCCTTTGATAGGTGCAATCAGCGTTTTTTGATATAAAGCAATTGCAGTACTTTGATCATTAGAAGGCTTAGTACCCGCTGCGGCAGCTTCAGGTTCTATTTTTTCGATACCCTCTACCTCAGCCTCTACACCATTGAGCATATTTTTGAGACCATCTATATAGGTGTTTTGTTCTTCTAGGAGTGATTCTAGTTCAACTATTTTATCAGTCATTTGTAAAAATTCAGGACTTGCTTCGATCTGCCCATATCCTGGTATGAAAGTACGCAAGGGCGTAAAACTTATCGCTAAAATACTAGCTACTATGATACTCGTAGCTACTACAAAAAAGATAATTCCAACAGAAAGCTTACTAGTAGTTAAAGACCTAATTTTCTTTAGAGTATCAGGTTCCATGACTACAATTTGATAGTCCTTTTGCCATCTCTTGAGTCTACTATTTTGCCGTTTGTTTTCTGCCATTCTTTATTTGACTATACTTATAATAATAAGGGTAAAAATCAGTTATATAGCTTGATTACCTAAAAGTAATTGATTTACAATGCAAAGGCAGCATATGAGGATTTAATAAATCTTTAAATTCTAAATTTACGGTGTTATCTGATTTCAGAGTTTTAGTTAACAAATAATACTATAAAATAATGACTATCAGCTAGTATACATATTGTACTTTTGTGTAAAATATCCGGTCTTGGAAGACCATATATATTTAATTATAATTTAGAAATGAATCGTATACATATATTTTTTCTTTGTGGTTTGATCTTGGCGGGAATGACCATGGCCGGATGTGCTACAAAACGAAAAAAAGGGGAAACAGGAAAAGTAAAAACTTTTTTTCATAACATGAATTCGAAATACAATGGTTATTTCAATGCTGATGAAATCATGAAAGAAAGTCTTTCGACCTTAGAAACGAGTAACTCTGACAACTATTATGAAATCCTCAATGTATATCCTTATGGTGATAAAACTGCTGCCAAATCAGTAAGTCCAAATCTAGATATCGCCATCGAAAAGGTAACTACAGTTGCTACGCTGCACAAGCCTGGTCATTGGGTAGATGACTGTTATGTACTTATGGGTAAAGCTCAATATCTGAAGCAAGATTACGAATCAGCAGAGGAGACTCTTGAGTATTTTCAAGAAGAATTTGATCCTGGGAATCCTTACGGTCGTGCATACGATAAAAACAAGGGTAAGAAATCCGCTAAAGAAATCAAAAAAGCCAGAGAAGAAGAAAAAGAACAAGAAGCCAAAAAACGAGAAGAGGACAGAGAGGCTAGGGACAAAGAAAAAAAAGCTAAACGAGAAGAGGAGGCTAAAAAACGAGAGGAGGCACGTAAAAAGAAAAAGAAGGAACAAGAAGCGAAAAAGAAAGCCAGAGAGGAAGAGCGAAAAAGAAAGAAAAAGAAAAGTAAAAAGAAAAAGCGTAAAGGGAAAAAAAGAAAGGAAAGAGCTCCCAAAACGGAAGAGACTCCCAAAAAGGAAAGTGAAACACCATCTCCCGAAACTACATCAAAAGAGGATAATACTGAAAAGCCTCTAAGCAAAACGGATGACAACAGTAATAAAGAGGTCGAAAAAGTAGATAAGCAACAAGAAAACCCCGAAGAAGAGGATAAAGAAGAGTCATCGACAAAAAAGAAACCTATCACTAGGTACCCTGATGGGGATGCGGGAATTTTTGGTCATGCTCCATCATTTTACGAAGGAGTCCTCTGGTTATCAAAGACATACATGGAGAGAGAAAAGTATTCTTATGCAGAATACTTACTCAATAAACTAGAAAATGAATATCCCAGTGGATCCGATGTCTCTAAATCGATACCTGCTGCACGAGCGCATCTATATCTTAAGCAAGAGCAGTACAGCCAAGCGATCAATATGTTAAATGAAGCCATTTCAGTAGAAAAAAACAAATCTATAAAAGCTCGTTACGCATATATCATCGCGCAGATACAAGAAAGAAATGGAGCCTATACGGAAGCGCTAGATTCTTATCAAAGAGTAAGATCGTTTAGACCTACACAGATCATGGAATTCAATGCGCTACTCAACTCTATAAAACTTGAGGCTAGAACCAATGACAACGAAAACATTATCAAGCAAATTGAAAAATTACTCAAAGAAACTAAATACTCAGAGTACAAAGATCAAATATATTATACCCTCGGTGAAGTTAAGTTTTTGAATAATGATAAAGATGGCGCCATTGCCGCATTCGAGAACAGCTTAGAATACTCCAAGGGCAATCAAATCCAAAACCTAGAAAGTAATTATAGACTAGCAACGCTGCTATATGAGTCTGAGGATTATGTTGCTTCTAAAAAATACTATGATAATACCGCTCAGATCATGGAGAAGCAGGATAGTAGATATCCTGAAGTCAAGCGTTTTTCTGAGAGCCTAACAGATATCGCAAAAAATATTGAAATCATCAGCTTACAAGATAGTCTGATTACCATAGCCACTATGTCAAAGGATGACCGTATAGAACTGGCCAAAAAATTGAAAGAACAAGAAAAAACCTTTGACCTATCGGATGAAAAAACAACGGAAGAGTCAGGAAACAAAGGTATTGTACGAAGTGGATTACGAGGTAACTCTACATTCTTTGCTTATAATACAGCCGCTAAGATCAATGGTGCACAAGTATTTCAGACCAAGTGGGGAGATCGTGTACTTGAGGATAACTGGAGAAGGTCTAAGAAATTGGGCGGAAGCCAGATTGCAGATACCAATGACGAAGAAAATATACAAATCCAAGAGGAAGATCAAGAATTATCAGATGCTGAAATGGCCAGAATATTCAGTGATGTTCCCTTCTCTGAAGCACAGCGAGCAAAGGCGAATAAGATGCTCAGAGATGCGTATTTTGATCTCGGTGTAGCATTTAGAGATAAAATAAAGAACTATAAAAAATCGAACGAAGCTTTGGGTATTTTAGAAACTAGGTTTCCAAAGAGCCCTAAAGAGCAAGATGCATTTTACTACCAGTATCTCTCATATGGAGATCTCAATAACATGGCAAAAGCTAATGAATATAAAGCCAAAATCATTTCTAGATTTCCCGAATCTAAATTTGCTCTGCTCCTGAATGACCCTAGCTACGCTGAACAACTGCTCACCTCAGAGCAGAAGCTACAGAACTACTATGATGAAACTTATGTACTGTTTCAAAATAACAATTACAATGCTGTGAGAGAGCGACTTGGTGCTGTAGATCAGATGTATGATAGTAAACACCCGCTCAAATCAAAATTTGCATTACTGGAAGCCATGACCATAGGTCAAGCAGATGGAAAAGAGGCTTATTTGTCTGCACTTAAAAATGTAACCACTCGCCACCCCAATACACCTGAAGAAAAAAGAGCTAAAGAAATCATGCGTTTTCTTCGTGGCAATCAGAATGCATTTGATGAGGTATTATATGATGAAGCATTGGAGAAATTTACACTGAGTGATAATAAATTACACTACGTGATTGCTGTTTTGTTTGATAGTAATGATAAAAAGAAACGAGATGCTAAAATTGCCATCACAGGCTACAACAAAAAGTATAACAAGCTTGACAAACTTAGAGTAACGGATATTTACTTGAGTACTAAAGATAAAACTCAAATTGTACTCGTCAGAAAGTTTAAAAACAAAGAGAAGGCGATGGATTATTACGAGACCGTCATGGCTAATAAGTCTGAGTATATCGATGACTCTATTGCCTATGAGCTGTATGCCGTGACACAAAAAAACTATCGTGAAATCATCAAGCAAAAATCAATCAGTGATTACAAAGTATTTTTTGAGGCTAAGTATTTAGAAAAAAAATAAACCTATATCAATAAGCTATGGTCATGGTGCTTAGATTGCTTGTATAATAGTACTGGGTATAATTACTACTCCAATACCATTGGTACTATGCCTTGACCCAATCATTCACTTTGATGCTTATCCATAGCAAAAGTGATTAGGTGTCAAGTGTCGAGATATAATAGTATCGATTACTTCCTGAGATAAATACCTTTTTGAACTTTGTTTCTCCTTGGGAGGCCTAGTGGATAGTTAGTTGCCCTTGATTGCTATCTGCGGGAGAATTATCCTGTATTGCGAAGCACGAGGTATATGGGTTCCTTGATAAATGGTCAAGGTAAAAATACCTAGTAGTACGAGATCAAATTCTAGCGGATACCGTCTCCTTATTTTGCCTTAGCATAAAGCTTACTTCATATACAGTAAAGCTAATATAGACGATGATAAAGCTGAGCAGTATTGACTTACTGACTGCCAGAAACACAAACTTAGACACAAGTAGTATAATCACTGCTATAATCATCTTCAGTAGCATATTCATAACTACGAATCCGAGGTATAGCCCTTTATTTTTACGATTGATGACAAATCCACCTAGAATATAGGTTATGAGGCATAAGATACAAAAACTGATTATTCCGAGATAAGAAGGTCGATTATCGTAACCGATCTGAACATAATGGTCGAAACAAAAGATTTGAATAATATTCAACACTATAACTACTATACCTCCCCATATAAACAACCCCAGTTTCATTGATCATTTTTGATTAAATCATAATACAACCTTACCATATAGAGCGTAAAAAAAGCTAGTATGAGCAATATGGTGACAAAAGGCTGCTCATTTCCCATCTTATCATCAATCCATTGACCGGTGAAGAGCCCAATCAAAACCATAGCCACCAACTGAAAAGCGATACCCGAGTATTTCAGATAGGCTTTTGATCTGTTATGTGACTTTTTACTCATGAATTCATGCTTTCAATAATATCTTAACTACTCTGATCTTTTTTGCTCTTAATCTTGCGTCCACCCATATCACAGTTTACATTAAATATAGCTCCTGCCTGTATGAGCAATTTATTAGTAGATACATCACCGCTTACATCAGCAGATTCTCTTATATCTAAGAGTTCTTTCACATTTAGCTTTCCAATAAACTTACCTTCAATGATCGCATTTTGACAATCTACCTCACCGTCTATCACCCCTGAGCCACCTATAATCAATCGTCCTGAACACTCAAGTTTGCCAGTCAAGTGCCCGTCTATACGTATGTCACTATTGGCTTTAAGGTTACCCTCAAGACTCGTACCTTGTACAAGACTATTGGAGCCTCCCGATGACATTACAGCTCCAGACTGATTACCGCTTTGATCAGATTTATCTTTACCAAACATAAAACATTATTGAGTTGTAACTGGCTACATAGAGTCGCCCCACGACATATCGTTTAAGACCTCAGAAAGCCAAATGAAATACTAAGAATATTGTGAAACTGTGAGATTAAAACCTTGGACAGTATACGGCTCTTTTCTCTGGTCCACAGATGAAATAATTTAGTGAGAATTCAAATGAACCCACTGCATTTCCTCCCTGTCTGAGATCTGAGATCGTAGAGTCGTAGCTAAAACCAATACCAAACTTATCATAATTGAATCTCGTAGATAAAATTATAGCATCTGCATGGAATCCACCTCCCGACTCTTCTTCAGTTACCGGATCTATCACCGTAGCCTGTGTACCAGCTCTAAACCATGCCCCTACTTGCCATGACTGTGGTACAGATCGAGTACCCGTATCGAATCTTATACTCGTACCTAAATTATACTCACGTTGTTTTCCTTGAAAAAATAAAACTGCCGCCGGTAGTATACTTATATCCCTTGTCATTTCAAGCTGAGCTCCGGCATGTATCGTATTTTTGGTATATAGCGTTACTGCGTCATCTCCTTGATAAAAGCTAATATTAGGTTGATTGACATGTGCCAAAGCGGCTCCTACATACCAATTATTTCTTTCATCGGTAACATTAAAAAATAAAATTCCGACCGATACATCAGCATATAAAAAATCAGGATCTAGAACAGGCTCACCCGAACCTAATGAACCATCAAATCCACCATTACCATCATGCTGAGTTCCCCATCTGAAATCTCCGTCACGTACCCTTCGCTGGGTAACTCCTGCATCAGCACCTACTACTAAGTATTTTGCTGCTTTTCTATAACCGCCTACCTTTTTACTGTAAGAAAATGACATTCTCGCCTGTGAAGACCCAAATCTTGTTTCACCGGCTACGTCACCCCACAACGTACCACCAATTCCAAAATAATCTGATCTACCTACAGCCACTTTTTGATCGTAGCTTACAGAGTACGTGTTATAAGCATCAGAACCAATGACACTTGCCCACTGATTACGATAGTTGGCCACTAATCTTGTCTTACAATTATTTACTCCTGTAAGCGCAGGGTTTAGATTGAGCGGGCTCATATAAAATTGCGAAAAATGTATATCCTGTGCCATCATCGACAAGCAAGATCCAGCTATGATAGCTAGCGTAAGAAAACGTCTTTTTAACATGGAAAAACTTTTAACAGTTATTGGGATCATTGTCATTGAATAAATTTAGGAATATTATGCCATTTCTGTTGTCATAGGAAGACTTATAATTGACATTTAACTCAAAAGCAGTAGTTATTAAATTAAAAATATATCTAATATCAAGATTTTCTCCTATAGCTAGCACCATACTTTTCTACTAGAATATTATCATAATGATCGGCGGCTGAAAATAATTGATCAAATTGGGCCTTGGCCGTATTCCATTTGATGTATTGATCATAAGCCAGCCAAGTGATAATGATTTTAGAATCCTGCACCGAAAATGCAAAATCATTAAACCTATAATTCTCACTAAGCATATAAGTATACAGCTCCTTTAACCCTTGCTGTGGCAAATTACATACATGCGCATCTGCAATGATCAAACCTGACTTTTCATGATAGCTAATTTCTATAGTTGCACTACCCCTCAGGATACTCCAATGATTGAGCCCTCTCCTACTATAAGCGGGATTGTATCCTAGTCCTTCCAATAAATCTTCTATCTGCTTACATACGCCAAGTGGCTCATATGGCTCAAAGTCTTTGATAAATTGCACTTTATGCCCGCAATTATTACAATACCTAGTCGTATGTTCTTCTTCTAAGAGCACTACCCTGCAGGAATCACATCGTATACTTTGTTCTCGACGTACCGAGTCAAATAGCTTATAATCTTCATCAATATATTCCACAGGAAGGGAAAATCCTATACTATTTCCTTGCCTCATAATGAATGTATTGATTCCTAAAAGGGCACCATTCTGATCGATTAGCGGCCCACCACTATTTCCTGGATTAAGTGCTGCATCGTGTTGTATATAAGCTACTTCTCCTCTCACGTATGAGGTACTTGATATCACTCCCTCCGTTGCCGTATATTTTAACCCAAAAGGGTGTCCAATTGCAATGATTTGGGCACCTTCTATGTAGGATTTTGACTTTGATAATTGCTCTACAGAACTTGTAATCTCCTCTGACAAAGCCAGAAAAGCCAGATCATAAACTTCATCAATAAACAAAACTTTAGAAATAAAAATATCTTGATTATTACCCCTAATAAGTACCTCCTGATTACCTCGTACTACATGTTCATTAGTCAGTATAATATTTCTACTGGGCATGATGAATCCTGTACCCGTACTAAATGGAGTTGCTATCTGAACTACTAGGTTTCTGTAATCCTCTATGACTTTAGTCGTACTCATTTTTAGTTTACGTCTACGTGATCTACACGATTTAAATTTAAGTTCAATACCGCATATATCAGCGATTGACTAAAAGAAAAAATCGATTTCATATTCCACTCTCCCGCATTAACTATCAAAAACTTATAAATCTGTTTATTCTCATTTTCTATCTTCTTGACATATTTCTTAATCAGAGCATCGTCTAATTGATTATTTGCTTTGACTAGTGACTGAAATCCTAGATCAACAAAAAACGCTGATTCTCTCACTCTTAAATACAAATGAAAGAGCTGTGTAATGGGTCGTGAAAGCCCATAGTTAAAAAGGCAGTACCCTACAATAAAGTCAAGCATGGCTTGAGCGACTTCGGTATGCTGGTGTTTTACGTACCAGTCTAGTTGTTTTAACTCTGAGTCTATAAAGGAAAACAACTGATTAGATGATACTGGACTGGTCACTCCAAATGATGATACTCCTACATATAATTCTTGTTCATTTTGAAGGTAGCTACGAGCGGCAATTTCTTGTAATTCCTTTTTGATCAACATATTGGTTTTGACACCCGTAGTCTGCTTACTATGATAAAAGTGATTATGTATAGATTCAAACTTTTCTAACATAAACCCCTCCGGACTGATCAGATAATCTAGTATATAATTGGTTGACAATAATAGATATGATTCCGCCGTGTGATAATGATTTAGATCTAATTTTACATTATCGATGAGTTCAAAAACTTCACCTATTTTATGGCTTACAAAGCGATGCTTGAGCTGTTTTTCTTCTAGAGAAAGCTCTCTTACATGACCTGTATTGATCATGTCTAGCTCCTCAAATTCATCCACCAAAATATCATCCAACTTATCAGCATGTATGGCCAGCTCTTTAAAGCCATAGTAAAGTTTGTATGGAGATGCTTCCGTAGCCCTAGAACTAAAAACGACAGCTATATTTAGTTCTTGATCTAATGCATACTTGCAATATTTCAACAAGTAATTTTCTTCTATTAATCGGCGTAAAAAGCCAACATGCAGACCATTGGTTTTAGCAATCTTGGCCTCGATGAATAGGCCTTCTTTTGTCCAGACTCCTTCAAGGCGTTTAGAGCCTTGATAAATCTTAAACTCTATTTCACCTTGCTCATCGGTATACTCTACATTTTGTTGATGATCATCTTTGAGGTATTGTAAAAACAAGGTGAATGCAAGACTATAATTACCGCGACTATACTCTTGTAGTGATTGATCCCACAGATCATACTTTACAGGGGCTTTGAAACTATCAGAATAGCGGCCAAAAGCAACGTTTGGTTCGTCTTCTTGTAATATAGATCGTGAAAATATGCTATCAAAAAAGCCCATGCCCCACAAAGATGTAAAAATCGTACATAAAACAATATAATATAGAAATGATACCTTCGAAGTAGTAGAATCAAAAACTCATGAAATTAAGGACCAAAATCCAACTAAAACCTAAAGAGCTACGCATTAGTACAGACTCTACCATCTTATTCATAGGTAGTTGCTTTTCTCAAAACATAGGTACTATCTGTCGTAGAAGTGGTATTGATACTATCATCAACCCCACTGGAATCATTTTTCACCCGCAGATTATTATTGATCATCTACACCATACCTTCGATGATTCTGACTCTTTATTTACGCAATCTGAAAGTGGTACTTATTATCATCATATGTTTCATTCCAGTTTCAGCGCTGACCATACGGAGGGCTTATCTGATCTCTGTATGGATGGACTCAAGCGTCTACACCATTCTGTGATTACAGCGGATCATGTGTTTATCACTCTAGGTTCTGCTTGGTATTATAAGCATCTCAACACCCGTAAAATTATCAATAACTGCCATAAACAGCATCCTAGCTTTTTCTCCAAAGCCATGAGTTCTGTCTCAGAATGCATAGATATGCTTATGGAGATCGTATCTTCCGTAAAAGTACTGAATCCCTCAGTTCATATTCATTTTACGCTAAGCCCTGTAAGGCATATTCGATATGGTATGATAGAAAATGCCA
>JAHDGW010000056.1:12489-14565 GCA_020631635.1 Saprospiraceae bacterium | reverse complement strand
CTATGATAAGCAAATACAACCCTCAAACGTGAAGGTTATTCTGAAAAGAAGGCTTGTCTTCTAATTGTATTTTGATCAGCATTTTTTGAAGAAGCCGTTCCGCATTATTTTGCAGGATGGCTTCTTCAGTTTTATGACTCTAGTTGCAACTCTGACATTATTCATATCTTCGCCTTATGTCAAGGATTAGCTATTTTGTTTCTGATTTTCATCTTGGATTAGATGTTGTAGATAGCTCTCGTGATCGCGAACTCAAAATTGTAAATTGGTTAAAATCTATTCAGCCTGAGCCTGGAAACCTATACATCGTAGGTGATATCTTTGATTATTGGTTTGAATACAAAACTGCCATCCCAAAAGGTTATATCAAATTTATAAGTCAGCTCAATGTCATGTGTGATCTCGGCTGGAATATTGAATTTTTTACGGGTAATCACGATATGTGGCAGTTCAGGTACTTCGAAGATGAGTTAGGGATTATAACCCATAAATCTCCCATAGATATACGGTTGCAGGGAAAAAGAATGATCATAGGACACGGCGACGGTCTAGGTCCGGGTGATCAGAGTTATAAAATAGTCAAAAGCATATTTTCTAATCGTCTTTGCCAACGGCTTTATGGGAGTCTACATCCTAATATCGGGCTCAAGATTATGAAATATATAAGTAGTAAAAGTGATCGTGAAAATGATCTATATAAGTCATGGCAGGGAGCAGACCAAGAATGGCTTGCTCAGTATTGTGAGCGGCATCCTAGTCGTGATGATATTGATTATTTTATCTTTGGACATCGACATTTAGTTATTGATTATGAATTAAAAAATGGAAAATCACGTTATATCAATATTGGAGATTGGATTCACCATAGATCCTACGCAAAATTAGAAAACGGCAACATTAGTATCCATTTTTATGAAAACCCAAATGCTCAAATATCTTTTACTAATCGTACTAGGACTTAGCTTCCCTCATTTTTCAGCAAAAGCCCAAAAATCGGGAATTGATTTTGACACCATACGGGAAGTGAAATATTTTGACATCGATATACTAGGTCAAGTCATGGTGATCAATAAACATGATGAGCTTAGCATTATCAATCCAATTCAAAAGAGAGCTGTCCCTTACCAAAATGATATACTCGGTAAGCTATCACAGGTAGACATTACTAATCCCCAACGTATCTGTTTATTTTATTATGATAATCAGACTATAGTATTTCTTGATGATGCATTATCAGAGACTATGCTCATTGATTTGGGCGATTGGGCTTATTATGATATTTCTGCCATTGCCGTAAGCAATGATAATGGATTTTGGCTTTACAATGAAGTAGATCAAAATATTATTAAAGTCAATGATCAAGGCAAGCTTCAGACTAAAAGTCTAGACTTTAGAGATATAAATATGGCTGATGCCAAGGTCATACAGATGAAAGAAAGGAATAATGAATTGTACCTTTTGACGGAAAATTATGGTCTACTAATATTCGATAATTTTGGTCAGTATGTAAAAACTATACCTTATCTAAAAGGTGTAAATGATATCCAATATCTGAAAAATAGGATGGTATATGTGAGGAAAGGAGAAGGTGCCACATTTGACAAAAAAGCATTAGAGGAAAATACTCTCCAACTAGGCACTAATATACTACAGCTCAAAATATGGGAAAAACAGGCATATATATTGAATCATCAAGCTCAGCTTTACATCAGTAAGCCCACTCGATAATTTAATTATATTTTCATTATATCTTTTTCCTTGTTTTCACAAAGTTCATTGATTTTGGCCGTGTATGATTTTACCATACCGTCTACCTCTGCTTCCATACGTTTTCCTTGGTCTTCGGGATAACCATCTTTCACTTCCTTTTTGATACCTCCGATCATTTTTTGTCTTGCAGATCTAAGTCCGACTTTTGCTTCTTCTCCTAGTGCTTTGGCTTGCTTACTCAACTGTTTTCTACGATCCTCCGTCAGTGGTGGTATGATGATACGTACAAACTCGCCATCATTCATAGGAGTTAACCCCAGGTTTGCTCCAAATATCGCTTGTTCTATAGCTCCGAGCATTCCTTTT
>JAHDGW010000056.1:7030-12479 GCA_020631635.1 Saprospiraceae bacterium | reverse complement strand
TGGAGTCTGGTGTTGATAAGTTAGCCACTTGAGTGAGTGGCGTAGGAGATCCATAATATTCCACCATGATACCAGATAGCATAGCCGGGCTTGCTTTACCGGTACGTATTTTATTCAACTCATCAGAAAGCCTGGCAACGGACTTATCCATGCCTTCCTTTCCTTCCTCCATATATAGATCTATCATTTCACTCATAATACCTATTTTATCAAAATCGTAATGCTAATGTACAAAACCCGAAATAAATAGAATCATTTCGGGTTTTGTAAAATGTATTGTGTCTTTTCTAATCTCTTCCTAAAAACTGCAGTAAGAAGTATAAAAACATCACCAATGCTGACAATGCCGCTACTACATAGGTCATCGCTGCCCACCATAGTGCATCTTTTGCACCATCATACTCCGTACCATGGGTGACACCAGTCTCGTCTAACCATACTAGTGCTCTCCTACTTGCATCGAATTCTACAGGTAGGGTTACCAATGAAAATAATGCTGTTATACCAAAGGTGACTACCAATGCCAGCATCATAATATTACCTAGATATGGACTTGCCATTGCACCGAAAATAAATCCCATAAACAAGAACTGCTGTATCCTACTAGATATTTGTACCACAGGTACAATCTTAGATCTAAAGCCTAGCATAGAATAGGCGGTATCGTGCTGTATAGCATGACCTACCTCGTGAGCAGAAACTGCTGCTGCTGCCACAGATCTACCTTGAAAAACCTCGGGGCTCAGAGATACAGTCTTGGTCATCGGATTGTAGTGATCCGTCAACATACCTTGCCCCATGACTACCTTGACACCAGATACACCATAGTGTCTAAGCATGGCATGCGCTACATCTTCACCGCTCATACCTGAGCTTGTAGGTACTTTACTGTACTTATTAAATTTTGATTTCAACCGATTACTTACCAGCCATCCGACTATTCCGAATACACCGATAATAACATAATACATCATCATATTACTTCAATTTTTATTTTATGACGTCAAATCCTGTGTAAGGTTTCAGAGCTTCCGGAATTTTTATTCCATCCGCTGTTTGATTGTTTTCTAACAATGCTGCCACAATTCTAGCTAAAGCCAATGCACTTCCGTTGAGCGTATGTGCTAGCTGGGTCTTGCCATTATCACCTTTGTAGCGGAGTTTCAGTCTATTAGATTGATAAGTTAAAAAATTAGAAACAGAACTTACTTCTAACCACTTCTTTTGTGCTGCTGAATATACTTCAAAGTCAAAAGTGAGAGCAGAGGTAAATGTCAAATCTCCACCACATAAACGCAAGATACGGTATGGCAGTTCCAATTTGACCAACAAGCTCTCAATATGCCGCAACATTTCTTCCAGTACATCGTATGATTTTTCTGGATGTGCGATCTGCACAATTTCAATTTTTTCAAATTGATGTACCCTATTTAGTCCCTTTACATCTGACCCATAAGATCCTGCTTCTCTTCTAAAGCATGGCGTATGGCCTGTTACTTTCTGGGGAAAATCAGACTCTTTCAAGATCACATCTCGGTATATATTGGTCAAGGGTACCTCAGCGGTCGGTATCAGATATAAACCATCGCGTTCCATCTCATACATCTGACCCTCTTTGTCAGGTAGTTGCCCAGTGCCTCGTGCAGAGTCTGCATTGACTAGTAATGGTGGCATCACTTCCTCGTATCCGGCAGCTACGGCTTCGTCCAAGAAGAATTGTATCAATGCCCTCTGTAGCTTAGCCCCTTGGCCTCGATACAAAGGAAATCCGCTACCTGTAATTTTTACACCGAGCTTAAAGTCTATCAGATTATACTTATCCGCAAGTTCCCAGTGAGGCATATGATGAGCTCCAAGATCAGGAAGGTCTGTACTCCAATCTTGATAGACCTCATTGTCATCTTCTGTAAGACCATCAGGTACACTATCGTGAGGAATGTTAGGAATAGTCAACAATACTTGATAGAGCTCTTCTTTTACGAGCTTCATTGCATCTTCTTCTTTAGCAGCTTCTGTCTTTAAATCAGACACTTGTGTTTTAAGAGCATTGGCCTCACTCGCCTTACCTGACTTATACAACATACCGATCTCTTTTGAGTGGGAGTTTATTGCGGCAAGTTTTTGATCGAGGCTTGTCTGCAATGACTTACGTTGATCATCTAGCAAGATAGTCTGATCAAGCGACTGTAAGCGCTCTTGATCAAATCCTCTTTTCTTAAGAGCTTGTTTATAAGCCTCGATGTTTTCTCTTATTTCACTTACTTGCAGCATAACGGCAGATTTTCTGTTAAAATATCATATATATCATCATGATTATATGAAGGTGCAAAAATAGTATTTTGAATTTCAATATATAAATGTATTTTTGCGCTGAATTAATACTTATTGTTTCTATTTAAGTATTCCCACAAAAATTTAACCACACGAAAGATCTTATTCGAAGATCGCATTTCAATGTTCTAATCAAAGAATATAATAAGTTCAAAAAAGATGTACGACATTCTACAATTAAATGATATGCTAGTGCCAGAACTCCGTGATCTAGCGGAGACGCTAGGATTGAAGAGTTACAAAAAGCTCAGTAAGCAAGATTTAATTTACAAAATATTGGACGAGCAAGCCTTGTCATCTGATGCTAAAGCTGCGGAGCCAGCTAAAAAGGCACCTGCAGAAAAACCTAAACGAGAGCGAAAGCCTCGATCCCCTAAAGCAAAGGAGGATAAACCTGAACCAAAAAAGGAAAAACCAAAAGCTGAAAGTAAAACAGTAAAAGCTGAATCAAAACCAGCTAGAAAAGCAAGCCCGGCAAAAGAACAAGCCGCAGAAAAGCCGCAGCGGGCAAGAAGATCAAGAAAAACTGAAACTGATCAAGTAAAGGAAACACCAGCGGAAACAACGGATACTACCCCGCCAGCTAAGGCTCCTGAAAAGAAAGAAGCTCCTGAAAAAAGAGAACCAAGAACTGAGCGAAAGGAAGAAAAACCGAGAAATCAGGATCGGCCAGCTAGGAATAATCCAAAACCTAAGCCAGAGCCAGCTCCCGAACCAAAATTTAAAATAGATATAGACGGTCTAGTAGAAGGAGAAGGGATATTGGAAATGATGTCTGATGGCTACGGATTTTTAAGAAGTAGTGATTACAACTACCTGAGCTCTCCAGATGATGTATATGTGAGCCCAAGTCAAGTAAAATTATTTGGACTAAAGACAGGAGACACTGTAGTAGGTGCTATCAGACCTCCAAAGCCAGGTGAAAAGTACTTTGCATTACTCAGAGTAAGCTCTATCAACGGAGTTACACCAGAAAAAATAAACGAAAGAGTACCGTTTGAATATCTAACACCACTCTTTCCTACTGAAAAATTTAACCTTTCTAACCATCCCGCTGGAAAAGATTATGGTAATCGTATGATTGACCTATTCTCTCCTATCGGTAAAGGTCAAAGAGGGCTTATCGTAGCGCAACCTAAAACAGGTAAGACTTTCTTACTCAAGGATGTAGCCAATGCCATCGCTGATAATCACCCTGAGTGTTACATGATCGTATTATTGATCGATGAGCGCCCTGAGGAAGTTACAGATATGAAGCGTAGTGTAAAAGCAGAGGTAGTGGCGTCTACCTTTGACGAACCCGCAAATAATCATGTACGTGTTGCCAATATCGTTTTAGAAAAGGCAAAAAGAATGGTAGAAACAGGCCACGATGTGGTCATTCTATTGGATTCTCTTACGAGACTTGCTCGTGCATACAATACCGTATCACCCGCTTCGGGTAGAGTACTTTCTGGTGGTGTAGAAGCGACTGCCCTACACAAACCGAAAAAATTCTTTGGTGCTGCTAGAAATATCGAAGGTGGTGGATCATTGACTATACTTGCCACAGCACTCATAGACACAGGCTCTAAAATGGATGAAGTCATCTTTGAAGAGTTTAAAGGTACTGGTAATATGGAGCTGATGCTAGATAGACAGCTTGCCAATAAGCGTCTATACCCTGCGATCAACTTAACCAACTCTAGTACTCGTAGAGAAGAATTACTTATGGATGAGACTACACTCCGTCGTATGTTTATGTTCAGAAAATATCTTGCTGATATGAAGCCAGATGAGGCTATGGAATTCTTGAGAAAGCACATGAATGGTACGAAGAGCAATGAAGAGTTTTTATCATCTATGAATCGCTAAATAAATAAGCTGCATTAAATTTGATTATTAACAAAGAAAGCATACTTTTGCACTCTGTTTGTAAAAAGAACTTATTATGAAACGTACATATCAACCATCAAAAAGAAAGAGAGCTAACAAACATGGATTTAGATCTAGAATGAGCTCCAAAAATGGTCGTAAAGTTTTAGCGAGAAGAAGAGCTAAAGGTAGATTACAGTTAACTGTATCTGACGAAAGAAAAGGTAAATAAAATTTGCAAGCTCTGAAAATGAGCGGCAAAGCATGAAAATAATTTCCCGAATGTGCATTAGCGCATTCGGGTTTTCTATTTTTGGATAGAATATGAAAAGATATACCTTAGGTAAAGATCAAAAACTCAAAAGCCCAAAGGCCATATCTGCATTATTTAGGTCGGGTAACTCTCTTTATAAATACCCGCTGAAACTAAAATGGTCATCCACTGAGGAGTCTTCAAAAGATCAAAACCAATCCAAATTTGCGGTGACCGTTCCTAAGAGAAAGTTTAAATCAGCTGTAAAACGTAATCGAATCAAAAGGCTAGTCAGAGAGGCTTATCGACTGAATAGACCAGAATATATACCCAATGATAAACTGAATTGCTCATTAGAGTTGTTATTCATGTATATTGCTGATAAAGAGGAAACTTTAGAAACTATCACCAAAGCAATACAATGGCACTTACAAGAACTACAAATCAAGAACTGCAATGAGGAATAGTATATGGATGATATTGATAATAAGCAGTCTATGCACAAGCCTAAGTGGTCAGATCTATCTGCAAATCGAAATATTCAATAACCCTAAGACGATTAAATATCACAGGAATGATATGATTGAGTTCAAGGTCAAAGAGTTTCCAGATACTTGGAGAAAAGAACGTATCGAAGAGATCATACCTGACGGCAATGTACTATTGTTCAGCGATGGTTTTGAAATGATTGAAAATATCATCAAAGTACGTAGAGTCAATCCTCCCGCTAAGTATCTGGGTAGAGCTTTAATGGTATTTGCGGCCAGCTACGCCATATATGGAGTAATCGCCGATCTCGGATTTGGTGATGATGCTATCAATGCTACTAATATTGGTATTGCAGGAGCATCACTTGGTACGGGTTTTTTGCTGGAGCGAGCCTTTGGGGAAAAATACTATGGTATCGGTAAGACCAGCAGGCTCCGAATTGTGGATTTGAGATTTCAGGTAGATGACTGAATTTTACAGTGTTTAGGTGTTTAGGTGTTTAGGTGTTTAGGTGTTTAGGTG
>JAHDGW010000056.1:0-6930 GCA_020631635.1 Saprospiraceae bacterium | reverse complement strand
CTGAATTTTACAGTGTTTAGGTGTTTAGGTGTTTAGGTGTTTAGGTGTTTAGGTGAAGCTACTATATATAGTAATAATACTACCCCAGCCCAAGTCTATATTCTGAATCTAAATCTCTTATTACCTCGCATTTACACGAAGTTGCGATTCTCAACCACTTCTTAAATCCAGATAATTTATAATACAGTTTTTTGTCAGAAATATGGTAGTAAGCTAATGGACATTCTCCTGCATCGTCTTTTTCATTAGTTAACCAGACCCAAGCACCACCATTTGAATTTTCAGTCATCAAACAAACTAAGTAGTCTCGATCAAAAGTACCAAATCCATCAGACTCGATCATCTGACTCAGATAGGTTCGGTATTCACCAAGTCTATGCAATGTACTTAATCGATTTATCGGCTGATCTATATTATACAATGAATAAGCTCCATCCCCAAACTCTTTTAAAAAGTACTTATATGAATCAGGTAAATAGACTCCAAGGGAATTTTCAGTCTTTTCTATTTCATAAGGAGTAAGCTTTGATCCAACTTTCTCATGTAATGAAAAATCTGAGTTCAATATTCGAATATAATTATTAAGCTCTGCGTTATGCTCGTAGTCGATTTCTATTTCACTATTGATTTTCTTCTTGATAGTACTGGTACACCCGGTCATCATCACATTAAAAATCGCAATGAAAGGCAAAAATTTATAGAAGCTTTTCATCCAGATTTACTTTAGTTCTTAATCTCAAAATACTAGATATAAAGTAGAAAATCTTTTTGAACAAAAACGCATGAAATATTCTACTATTTTTTCATCAAATACTCAATCCCCTCCTGATATCCTGCCAAACCCTTCCCTACTATACAATGCACTGCTGCATCTGTGATATAAGAATGGTGACGAAATGTCTCTCGCTCATATACATTGGATATATGGACTTCTACTACTGGCGTTTCTATTCCTTTGATAGCATCATGTAAAGCAATAGAGGTATGCGTATATGCACCAGCGTTTAATATGACCCCAACATTAGGCATAAAACCAATTTCATGAAGCTTATCCAAAAGTAAGCCCTCATGATTGGACTGGAAATATTGTAGTGTGATATCGCCATTGTTGACCTTGAGTTCTTCAAAATAATCTTCAAACGTCTGACTACCGTAGATATCGGTTTCTCGCTTCCCTAGTAGGTTGAGGTTCGGCCCATTGATAATGTATATGGTATCGATCATAAATCTTAATTTGCCATTTCGGACATAAACTTAATCCTAACCATGCTGATTTCTTCGAGACTGATATCATCCTCTTGGAGCTCTTTCAGGGCTTCTTCAATAGAGTCAGAATCCGCTTCGCTAAAGTGATCATAAATATCCTCTAGCGTATCTTCATCCATGTTTTCTTCGAGATAATAGTTGATATTAAGTTTAGTGCCTGAGTCTACAATATTATTCATCTCTTGCAACAGATCTTCTAGGCTCATACCCATATCATCTGCAAGACCTTCAAGCTCCAGTTTTTTATCTATACCTTGAATAATCGCCACTTTATTTTTACTCCTATTAGCTACTTGCTTGACCACCACTTCCATCGGTCGATCGATATTATGTTCTTCGACATAATCCTTGATCAAGAGTATAAAAGGCTTAGCATATCGGATAGCTTTTCCTCTACTTACCCCACTTATATTTTGCATGTCTTCCATGCTGATTGGGTATAGCGTTGCCATTTCGATTAAGCTTGGTTCTTGAAATATGACCCAGGGTTGTATGTCTTTTTTCTTAGCCTCCGTTTTGCGCAGGTCTTTGAGCAATTGAATAAGCACGGTATCTAGAGCTGTAGATTTGGTATTGTCAGAGCTACTTGCTGTTTCTTTAGAGAAATCTCTATTTAGAGGTATCATCGCAGACCGTGGAGATTTCAAAAACTCCTCTCCTCTCTCTGTCACCATCAAAATACCGTACTTCTCAATATTCTTTTTGACCAGATCATGTAGTATTGCCTGTCGGTAGATACTATGCCAAAAAAGCTCATCTTTTGCCTTACCTGCCCCAAACAGCTCACGATCAACATATTTGTAATCCTTCATAAGCTGTGTAGATTTTCCTATCGTAAAATCTACTAGTGGCTTGATGGTTAAATTCTCTTTGAGTTCTTTGATGATTTTGATTCCAAGTGCCATCTCATCTTTGACCTCCTGTTTTTCCTTGGGGTGCCTACAATTATCGCACATTTTGTTACATCCTTCGTCATCATAATGTTCTCCAAAATAATGAAGCAAATATTTTCGTCTACAACCCGCTGTCTCAGAATAAGATACGACTTCATCCAATAATTGTGCTCCGAGATCCCGCTCCGATGCAGGTTTATCCCGTAGAAATTTTTCTAACCGTAAAACATCCTTGTAGCTATAAAAGGCATAACAGTCACTCTTGATACCGTCTCGTCCTGCCCTACCTGTTTCTTGATAATAGTTTTCTATACTTTTGGCAATATCATAATGTATCACAAATCGCACATCTGGCTTATCGATGCCCATACCAAAGGCAATAGTCGCTACTATCACATCTACTTCTTCCATCAAGAAATCATCTTGGGCCTTTACTCTGACCTTAGAATCCAATCCTGCATGGTATGCAGCGGCTTTTATACCATTGACATTCAATACTTTCGCTATTTCTTCAGTTGACTTTCTTGATTGCACGTATACGATTCCCGATCCACCTTCTTTCTTTTTGATGATTTGTACGATCTCTTTAAAGGTCTGTTCTTTAGATTTTTTAGCCCTAATCTCATAGTATAGATTATCTCTGTTGAATGAAGACACGAATTGATTTTCGTTCTCCATATTGAGATTCTTGACTATATCTTGCCGTACTTTAGGTGTTGCCGTTGCGGTCAAAGCTATGATGGGGATCGAAGTATTGATCGCCTCGATCATTTGCTTGATTCGTCTATACTCTGGTCTAAAATCATGACCCCATTCCGATATACAATGTGCCTCGTCTACAGCAATGAAACTTACTTTTACAGATTTTAAAAAATCAATATTTTCTTCTTTGACCAATGTCTCTGGAGCAACGTAAAGTAGTTTAGTCTTACCTTCTATGATATCGCTCTTTACCTCTTTGATCTGGGTTTTGTTGAGTGAAGAATTTAAAAAATGAGCTACACTATCATCGCTACCATAACTTCTGATACTATCTACCTGATCTTTCATCAATGCGATCAATGGCGAAATTATAATCGCAGTACCCTCCGACATCAATGCTGGTAACTGATAACACATGGATTTTCCTCCACCCGTAGGCATGATTACAAAAGTATCTGTCCCTGAGAGTATACTTTCAATAATTTTTTCTTGCTCTCCCTTGAACGTATCGAAACCAAAATATTTTTGTAATTCTGTCCCTAAGTCGAGACTTGTAGATATATCCATATTATATATTCACTTATTGTGACCCGTTTTCAAAAAGTCATTGTTCGTTGCCTACTAAAATACCAAAATAGCGTCAATACTTAGGTCAAAATGAAATTGATTTTTACATAATTGACATTATTTGGACTTAGAATAAGCGAGTAGTAACACTACTATTCAAAATTGTTTAATTAATATTGAAGCGAAACTAAATTGACAAGCGCTATCACAACAAAAGAACTTGCTCTTCATACTTTAAAATTAGAGACTCAAGCTATTGAATCTTTGTATTCTATTATCGATGAAGAGTTCGAAAAAATCATAGATAATATCTATGCTAGTAAAGGAAGACTTATCATTTCTGGTATCGGAAAAAGTGCAATCGTAGCACAAAAAATGGTAGCTACCTTAAACTCGACTGGTACTCCATCGATATTTTTGCATGCCGCTGATGCTATACATGGTGATCTCGGTATGGTACTGAAAGATGACATCGTATGCCTTATATCCAAGAGCGGCAACTCTCCCGAGATACAAAACCTAATGCCCATCCTTGACAGGATGCCAAATCACGTGATCGCAATTACAAATAAGAAAGAAAGTACTCTATATCATTATGCAGATTCTAGAATTCTGATCCCACATACTCCTGAAGCAGATCCCAATAATCTTGCTCCTACTTCAAGTACTATAAGCCATATCGCCATTGGCGATGTTATTGCGGTTTGTTTGATTAAAAAACGCGGATTTAGTTCTTCTCAATTTGCTCAAAATCATCCTGGCGGTCAATTGGGTAAACAACTACTTCTACGACTGAGTGATCTCATAAAGGATCAAGATAAACCTTCGGTATACCTAGATGCCTCTATTCAAGAAGTAATACACGAGATATCATCGAAAAGGCTGGGAGCAACCGCGGTTATCAATGATCAAGAGCAGATCTTAGGCGTGATTACTGACGGCGATCTAAGAAGAATGCTGAGTAAGCATCAAAATATACAAGAATTGACAGCATCGGATATCATGACGGCCGATCCTATACAAGTCTCCCCTGACATGCTTGCCGCAGAAGCTCTTTCTCTCTTAAATCAAAAAAATATAACAACGCTACTTGTTTCTGACAAAGAGAAATATATCGGCATCGTACATATCCACGATATACTCAGAGAAGGAATACAAGTATAATCTTAGGCTCTAGATTTTCCACTCTAAACTTAGGAATAGTTCTCAGCGTTATAAATTTAAAATCACTAACTATGAGCAATATGATGGTCACTATTAAGTATTTCAATGATAGATTTGAAGCAAATGTATCCGCCAGTAAGCTCGAAGCCAATGGTGTAAAGAGCTATATACATCACCAAGATTCTGTAACCGTAGATCCTGGCACATTCAGTGCCTCTAAGATAGAGCTCAAAGTAGCCGCTGGAGATGTAGAAAAAGCAGTAGATATATTAAATCACTAATTCCGTCCGTTATCTCTGTAAATCAATTCTTTTTATATTAAATATTTTTATAATATTTGTATATGAGTTGGTTGCATTTGATCAAGAGTTTTACCCAGTATCTTCGTCTAGAGCGATCTCTTTCGATGCATTCGATAGAGGCCTATCAAAAGGATGTGATGAAGCTCTATCAATTCGTACAGATGCATTACCCTGATCGGGGCCCCCAATTGCTTAGCTATCCAGATCTTCAAGAATTTATAGCCTATCTACATGACTTTTCATTAAGCGATAGATCACAGGCTAGAATTATTTCAGGTGTCAAAGCATTTTATAAATTTTTACTGATCGAAGGTATTACTGATACCAATCCAGCAGATCTGCTGGAAGGGCCAAAATTGTCTCAAAAGATACCTGATTTTCTAAGTATCGAGGAAATAGAACTCATTTTGGAGACTATCGATATGAGTACTCCACATGGACAGCGCAATAGAGCTATTCTAGAAACACTATATGCCTGCGGTTTACGTGTAAGCGAACTAATCAATCTCAGAATTAGTCAGTATTTTCCTGATATAGGCTTTGTCAAGGTCATAGGTAAAAATAACAAAGAACGTATCGTGCCTATAGGATCGGAGGCTATTAAGCAGATAGGACTATATATAGAGCATATCAGAGTCCATCTGAAAATCGCAGTTGGGCATGAGGATTATATTTTTCTCAATAGAAGAGGCAAGAAGCTAAGCCGTATCATGATTTATAATATTATCAAGGCGCTAGTTACAGAAGCTGGAATTAAGAAAAATGTAAGTCCGCATACATTTCGCCACTCATTTGCAACACATTTGGTAGAAGGAGGAGCTGATCTAAGAGCAGTACAAGATATGCTCGGTCACGAATCGATCACCACTACAGAAATCTATACACATCTTGATAGAAATTATCTACGAGAGACCATATTGATGTATCATCCCGCGTCTCAAAATTGATATATTTTTAATACCTTCAAAAGAAATAAAGGGTATGAGAATTATACAATTTTGCCTATACATATTAATAACTATTTCTTCCTGTAAGGTAGACTACGGTGACGAGCTACTTATTAAGGATCTTGAATCTAATAATTCAAGTCGTATAATTGATAATTTCTTCGAAAAGCACAAACTTGAAAAAGAAGAATTTCAAAAAACGGTGGAGATTTATTCTAAGTACATAGGAAAAAATCATCTCAAGCGCATTCCATTTGAAGACTTCAATCCCTTTAAAAAGAGAAAAAGATATGGCTATATATATCTGGATGATAAAAATAACTTCATAGCCTCAATGACCTATAAGTTTGTTATGCAAAAAGATAGTTCTTTAGAAGTAAACTATATTGATTTCAGAAATAGTACAAGTGAGCTTCCTTGTGTTAAATTTCCAACAAAATTCCCAATAAAATGTGTTGCGCTGCCTATGCCTCCTGCCCCTGACTTATCATCTATTAATCTGGAATATCCAAAGGATATGGATTCTTTGAAAATTTATCACTTTATACATGCATCCAAAGAGAGAGTTAGCCAATTTGGCGATACACTAAAAAGAGTATTAGCATTCAATACTGGTAATGGTTTGATAGGTGATAATTTTACTGAACTACTTGGTGAAATAGATAATAAAATGGGATTGGAATATTATACTTTATTTGAAGCCAAGAAAATCGGAGAACCGGTAATAAATATAATATATGATCCAAATGTACATCCTGATTATGAAGTTGATAAAATCAATGAAATCATAAGAAAAATTACTGGTGCTTCAACCAGATTGAAGGCTCATAAAACACGTAGACTTCCTTGGGCTAATATAGAACCTATGATAAGCATAGGTTTTCCACTTAGTGAATCACAAGTCAAATATTATAGATAATTTATTTGCCCTTCATCCGTCATTTGGTACACTTCGTAGACCAAAATCTACTTTTAATATGACAGGCTAAAATCATCTCAACTTCATGAGTAACCTTTTAGAGTTTCATACGTTTCTCCAAGGTATGTTATCATCAAACGAAACGAATCAAACACGTGAATAATTTTTTT
>JAHDGW010000055.1 GCA_020631635.1 Saprospiraceae bacterium | reverse complement strand
TAAATAACGCTGGCTACTAGCTCACAGACGTCTGAATGCGGTAATATTGGGAATCAACCCACCTTGCCATAAAGGTAGGTGGGCTAAAGGTAGGTTTATTGTACGAATTGAATTTTAAAATCACTTCTTTTTATAAAATGATTCAAGCTCTTTGACTAGCTTGTCATTGACATCATTACTGATGGGTACTTCTAATAAGGTAAGCTTATTATCTTTTAGGCCTAGATCGAGGTATTTGTCCAGTTCATCGTAGCTAGAAATAGAATGCGCTTCGATGCCAAAACTTTCTGCGAGAGATACAAAATCAGTTTTTCCAAATGATGTACCCGTAGGTTCATTATTATTTAATTTTTGCTTCCATTTTATAAGTCCATATTCATCATCTTTAAAAACTATAACAACGCCCTTACAGCCTGTCCTCACGGCAGTTTCCAATTCTTGAAAATTCATCAGAGCTCCTCCGTCACCCATCATTGCCACAATCTTACGATCGGGAAATACCACATTGGCCCCTATGAGACCAGGAATTGCAATTCCCATACTAGCAAATCCATTACTTATTATACATGTATTGGGCTCATACACTTGGAGGTTTCTTGCGATCCACATTTTATGGCTACCTACGTCACTTAAGACAATCCCATCATGCGGTAGTAAATCCCGAACGCATTTTACAACACCAGGGACGTTGATTGCTTTAGTTTTTTTACCGTATTTATCAATCGAATTGGAGACCCGCTGTTGAATTGACTTATACCAAGAGTTCTTTTTGTCTGGTAATTGATAATTACCAATCAGAGAGTGAAGAATACCTTTTATTGGGCCTATCACTTGTAGTTTGGCAATATATTCGTCATATATCTCTGGTGAATTTTGATTAATATGAATGATATCTAGCTCTCCCTTAGGATTCCAATGAGTTGGTTCGTATTCTATAATGTCATAACCGATCGTAATTACGAGATCTGTATCTTCAAAAGCTTCCATGACATAATCCCTAAAACCTAAGCCTACAGTACCTATATGACAATCGTGGTCAGCACCTAAGACTCCCTTAGCCATGAAAGTGTTGACTACGGGTATGTTGGTATTATCTACAAAAGTTCTCAATAAATCGCTTGCCCCTGCTCTAAATATGCCATTTCCTGCCAGAATCAATGGCCGCTCAGCCTTGCCTATTAAATCTAATATCGTGTCTCCCAGCTGATTAGAAATAGCAGTCATACCACCATCTATCTCCGAATGACATTGAGTATTAATATTAGCTTCTAATGAAGCTATATTTTCAGGTACTTCTATATGTGTAACTCCTGGCTTTTCCTCTTCAGCAAGCGTCACCGCTTTCTTTACTACCTCCGATACAATTTCGGCATTATGTATGGTTCCGCTCCATTTAGTGATCGGATCAAATAATTTCTTAACGTCCAACATTTGATGACTTTCATGGTGCATACGCTCCGTACTACCTTGAGCTGTTATGGCAACAACTGGAGCACCATCTAACTGTGCATCCGCCAAGCCTGTGACAAGGTTAGTGGCACCAGGTCCTAACGTAGATAAACATACCCCTGCTTTACGAGTCAATCTACCCGTTACGTTTGCAACGAATGCAGCTCCCTGCTCATGACGCGTAGGTATAAACTGAATATCAGAGTCTTCTAAGGCAAGCAATAATTCTTCATTTTCTTCACCTGGAACACCAAAGATGAATTCTACATTTTCGTTTTCTAAACACTGTACTATTAGTTCTGATATGTTCATAAGATATATTTAAATGGTTTTAGGTTTCAAATATTTGAAACTCAAAAGTTGATATCGCCTTCTTTTAAAATCTGGGTGTATATAAAATCTAGGTATACACTATTTAACGAATCGTTTATATTGGTCTAGATGATATGATCAAGATTGATATATTTGATTATCCACATCTACTTATATGACTATACATTTCTGCTTGAGGTTCGATGAGGTGCGGTCATTTATGCAATTTCATATCACCTAAACTAGTTAAAATTCTCTGTAATAGTTTAAACACATATTGATAAGCTCAATCGAGGAATTAACTCGCTATTGCCTCTTTTATCAATTGTTTCTGATGATCATTTTTATAAAATGATTCTAAAATGTGTAGAGTAATAAGTTCGTAATCAGCCATCCATGGATGTGAAACTCTATTCGATTCGAAAGGAACAGTGCCAGACTCGATCATCTCAAGGATACCAGGATGAATATAATATTCACGACAGACCTTTTGTGTATTTCCTAGTTGTTTTGCCACTAATTTAATGAGCGATGTTGATAGTTTTTTTCTAGTATTATTATTCGCTATCTCAATGGCTTCTGGTAGATATAATATAGCCATCGATGTGCCTGACCACGTACGAAGGTCCTTGGCTGTATAAGAGTTACCGATACTATTATGTATATATTCATTTACATCAGAACTATCCAAAGCATGAAAATTTCCTTGGGCATCTATATATCTAAATATTTCATATCCTGGCAACTCAGAACATTCCTGAATAAGTCTGATAAGTTTTCTACTATGTAAGTCTACCTTTCTGAGTTTCCCTTTCTTGGCTTTCCATGCCAGCTTCAATCCATCTTCTGTAGAAAGTAGATGTTTTCTTCTTAAGGTTGTCAGCCCGTAGGTGCCGTTGCGATCTTTGTATTGCTTATTGCCTATCCTGATATTGCAATGATCCATGATCGACAGAGCAAGTGCAATGACTTTATTCTTAACCCAAGTTTTCTCCTTTAAGTCTTTATCTATTTTACGACGCAGCTGGGGCAATTGCCTAGCAAAGGCTAATAACTTTTTAAATTTTCGCCGCTGCCTATATTCTATCCATTCTTCGTGGTATAAATATTGTTTGCGACGCTTATCATCTCTTCCTGTGCATTGGAGATGTCCATTTTCATTTTTGCATATCCATACTCTTTTCCAGTTGGGTGGGATCTTTAAGGCCTTAATTCTCGCCAGTATGGTTGGCTCTAGCAACTTATCGTGCTGCTCGTCTAAGTATATGAAACCTCTCCCCCACTTTCTGCGGGTATATCCATCTTGATCATCAGAACTATAACAGAGGCTGGAGTGCATATCAGTCAATACATAATTACGCGTATTATTGAGCTTTTTTGATTTTTGCACTTATCCATATTTTTTATAAAAAAAGTGCTGCATAGCATCTCGCCACGCAGCACAATTCTATGTTACAATTACAATACTTTGCGTCCCGAAATAATATTGTACACTGCAAATACCAATAATATATGCAACAATTTGCTGGTGGATAATCCCGCAACAATACCGAACATACCTAACAGCCAAACGATAATGCATATGACGGCAATTATCCAGAGTATTCCTCTCATGATTTTTGATTAAATAACAGTGAGTGATTTAAAATATAAATAAACCGAAAGCCGATAGTACTCTGTTTTGTACTTCAAGATCTCCAAAATTGGCATCATCGGCTACGTTATTGATACTACTACCATAATTCAGACCTAAGGTGAAATTATATATGTCATATGTGATACCAGCGTTAAGCCCAAAATCGGTATCTCTGTACGTTACTGACACATCACCTCCATCTGTATCACCCGATATTAAAAATGCTACATATGGTCCAGCATAGATACCAAGTCTATTATCATCTGGGTCACCAAATTTTAAATGAAAGTCTAAAGGGATTTCAAAATAATTATTGTTAGTCGTGGTACTATTGTCTTCAAACTCTACCTTTGTACCCTTCAGGGTATAAATTAGACCAGGTCTAAAAGTAAGATTATTGGTCAAATCAGCTTCATAAACTAGGCCCAAATGGTACCCAATTGTATTTTTTAAATCTACAGATTCATCACTAGTAGAAATGGTAGCGAAGTTGATACCTCCTCTCAAGCCAAATTGAGCTTGAGCCGCAGTTGTTATGAGAAAAATAATAGCTAAAATTGAAAATTTAGTAAAAATAGATTTCATATTAATGATTTAATTTAGTTAGAGAATAATGGGTTTTTAACCTTTGGGACTACAGATTTATCGTAATAAACGTCCTCTTATATCTTAATTCTTCTTGATTATTCTAGGATGCTCAACATCTCTCGTTTAACTATAGATAAACACCTACTTATTGGTAAATGAAAAGCATATTCCGCTGAGAGTACTTCACAGTGATGCAGTATAAAATACTTCATACGTTTGACTTCTTCCGTCCCTCTTTGAAATTCACTTGCTTTACCCTCATAATACATATCCCTAATTGTACATATCCTATACAGATCAAGGCCTGAGGAGTAGACCATAAGCTTTCCTTTATCGAGCTTAGTTATTTCTCTATGTAGAGTACTTAGTACATTTTCAAATTTCATATATACCATCTGTAAATAGGTTGAAAGCACTTCATCTGTACATCGCTCTTTGATTAAGCCAATATGTTGTTCAACCGCATTTACACGAGCAATAAAATTATTTAGATCACTTTTTAAAGTTTGGTTACTTAAGAGATCAGTTTTCAAATTTCTTGAAGGTCTCAGCCCAACTACGTTAGACTGATATCTACCAATTGAAAATTTTTGTATTTCGTCAATTTTTATCACCATCTTAAAAAGTTCTGATTCTTTAAAGACTCGTTTATATTACTTATATGTTGTAAACATGTTCGAACTGAGTCAGAAAAATATTTCAAGATGAGAATCGATCTACGGGAAATTCAATGTGGACCATAGTTGATTAAGCAGAAATGAATTCTAATTAATTTATTCGCAAAGGCATCCTTTTAGATAATATAAAACATAGTTCAATCACAGTGCTTGGTCCATTAATTATAGTGAAAATTAGCCATTAAGCGCTAGACATCCTTTTTGTAAATACAATACTGAAATCTCTCTAAAGGTCCTTAAATCTCTAAATTACCAAAGCCTTGCATAAGCGTAGGCAATCCACCTTTGGGCTTATCAATAAGTACTTTGCGATAGTAAATAACTTTAAAATACTCTCAAGAAAAAAAGATTACCCTATCGTCAGGATAGAATGATATAGACATACATCGAAGGATCTTTGCATTAGACATTTCATAGGATAAACATGGAGATTAACCAACAAATGAGATCATACTTTGACTTCCAAAGTTTTGACAGAGTAATAGATCTACGTAACTTAAGGCAATGAGCATAAGCGACGAGGCCAGGGCTATTTTAAATCATAATTGGAAGGAAGCTTTTACGATTCCTACTTCTAAGCTCTATCCCTTCCAGTGGATGTGGGACTCTGGTTTTGTAGCATTGGGAAATCGACATGATAATGTAGAGCGAAGTATCGAAGAGATCAAATCTATGTTTACTGGTCAGTGGGAAAATGGTATGCTTCCTCACATCGTATTTCATAGTGAAAATGAAGATTCATATTTCCCAAACCACGACTTTTGGAATTGTCATGTCAATCAGGGTGCCCCTGTTTCCGTTAAGACTTCTGGAATTACACAACCTCCTGTATATGGATTTGTACTTGAGTCTTTATTGTCATCATATCCAAATCACCCAAAAGTCATTAATCTTGTAAGAGAATGTTTTCCTAAAGTGGTTCACTATCATCAGTTTCTCTATCAATATCGAGATCCTAATCAAGAAGGTTTATTTTTCATATATCATCCATGGGAGTCAGGTCGTGATAATTCTCCTATTTGGGATGAAGTCATGAGTAATATAAAAATCACTAAAGAAAATATACCTCCATATATTCGCAAGGATACAGCGATATCAGATAACAATCATAGACCAACTCAAGATAAATATGATCGCTATGTGTTTCTCTTAGAATTAGGCAAAAAACATCAGTACGACGGCATAGGTATAGCTCAGGAAAGTCCATTTTTGATTCAAGATTGTATGATGAATGCGATCTTAATCAGATCAAATGAAGCTCTAATCCAAATCGGTGAAGCCTTCGGAATAGATACCGAAGAATTGAAATCATGGCAGGCATTATCAAGATCAAATTTTGAGTCTAAGTTTTGGAATGAAGATTTAGCCCATTTCGTATCTTATGATTTACGAAATGAAAAGCAGATGACTCACAAAGAAATCGGCGGATATATCCCGCTCTTTGCTGGACTTGCATCTCAATCTCAGGCCTTATCGATAAAATCATATTTGCAATCTGTACATGATCGAGGATACTATCTATGCCCTAGCTTTGATGTAGACAGTCCCCTTTTTGACTCTAAACGATACTGGAGAGGTCCGGTATGGCCGCAGATGAATTGGATGCTGTACCATGGACTCAAAAAATATAATTTTGATAAGCTTGCACAGATCGTCAAATCAGACTTTATAGAACTTGTAGATAAGCTAGGCTTTTACGAATATTTTGAATCCAAGAAATCACATGTAGAGAAACTTACAACTGGTTATGGTGGCAATAATTTTTCCTGGACGGCATCTACTTACTTAGACTTTAAATCGAAAATATGAATTGGTTAGACATAGCAATAATTATCATCTATATTCTTGGATTTTTATTTCTAGGCAACCTTTTCAAAAACAACAAAGATTCAAAAGACTACTTTTTAGGTGGTAAATCTATGGGGTGGTTTCCATTATCTCTTTCTACCATGGCTACTCAGTTATCGGCCATTAGTTTTATTTCTGCCCCTGCTTTTGTTGGTCTCAAGCTTAATGGTGGCCTTCAATGGCTATCTTTCGAATTTGCAGTACCTCTGGCTATGATTTTTATCATGATCGTCATTATTCCACCCTTATTTCGATCTGGCATAGTAAGTATTTACGAGTATATCGAGCGAAAATACGACTATAGCACCCGCGTAATTTTAAGTACTGTCTTTCAGATTAGCAGGGCCCTGAGTACAGGAGTTATGGTATATACTATTGCTTTTATACTACAAGCCGTATTAGGGATATCTTTTATATACACCATACTCATTATCAGTATTATTACTATAATTTACTCTTGGCAAGGTGGTATGAAAGCGGTAGTATGGGGTGATGCTGTGCAGATGATATTACTCTTTGCAGGTCTCGTCATATGTCTTTTCTATGGCTATCAACTCGTACATGATACAGGGGGTATGGCAGCGGACTTTGTTGCGAAGCGCAGTGAAGTGATTAAGAATAATTTTGGCTTGGGAGCTGGAGCTGAATATGGTATTTGGCCTATGGTATTAGGAGGATTTTTCTTGTATGCATCCTATTATGGTTGTGACCAAACTCAAGCACAACGTATGCTTTCAGCAAAAAGTGAAAAAACCATCAAGCAATTAATCTTAGCCAATGGTTTACTCCGATTTCCAGTGGTATTGATATACTGTCTTATGGGTTTGGTCCTAGGCCAATTAGTATTTAATAGTCCTGATTTTTTATCAGCCATCGAGCAAGTATCCATGACCCATTTTCCGCAAGAATATGAATCCTCAGGGCTAAAGGCCGATTTAATGGTACCCATTTTTATAATTGAATATCTACCACACGGTATTATAGGTCTATTGATGGTAGGCATATTATCAGCTGCTATGTCATCTCTGAGTAGCACCATCAACTCCTTAAGTGCGGTGACCTTAGAAGATTTTATCACCAGAGGTAACCCAAACTACGATCAAGAAAAATATATGTGGTACTCTAAACTGGCCGTAGTGTTTTGGGGAATAGTCTGCATCGCCTGCGCATTTCTATTCGGAGGTAGCGATAGCCCTGTCATTGAAATCATCAACGCAATAGGCTCCGTATTTTATGGTCCAGTGCTAGCCACCTTTGTACTTGCGATCCTAAGTAAAAAAATAAGCCCTTTAGGTATGAAAATGGGGATTATTATAGCTGTGATTATTAACCTTTTTCTATCTGAAAAATTTCAAGATATCATGGGTAGTATAGTTCCTGCATTAGATTTTGATTTCGAAATCTTTTGGATATGGCTCAATTTTACTGGTTTTTTCTTGACCATATTTATTGCTTTCATAGTAAGTATGATCAAACCCAAAATATCTATAGATATGGATAATGCACCAAAATTTACGTTAACCAAAGACATGTTTCTCAGTAAAGAAGTGTTGATCCTATCTGGCTTTTTTATATTTATTTTGGTCTTCAGCTACTTCCTACCAACCATACTATTTTAGGTATGAAAATATTAGTTGCTCCCGACAAATTTAAAGGGTCACTTACCGCCGAGCAAGTTTGTCATGCTGTAGAGTTAGCATTGATAAATAAAGCGGGCTCCGAGTTAGATATCATAAAGCAACCGCTTGCAGATGGCGGTGATGGAACACTTGAAGTATTAAGATCTATGGAGTCATGGCAGACTCATAATATTGAAACTATAGATCCTCTAGATCGAAAAATAACTGCAAGATACCTCAGTCATCAAGATGAAGTGTTTATAGAACTTGCCGAGGCCAGTGGTATCACAAAACTGAGTACTAGTGAGCTCGACGTAATGAATACTACGACCATCGGTACGGGGTTTATACTCAATCATGTCTTAGGTCAAGGCTTCAAAAAAATTATTTTAGGGCTTGGAGGAAGCTGTACCACGGATATGGGTCTAGGCATTGCTTATGCCATAGATTATAAATTTTTAGATCACATGGGGAGCGAAGTCATCCCCTGTGGAGGGACCTTGTCTCAAATAATGAAGATCGTTGCGCCTGCTACAAAACCAGATTTTGATTTGACCATTCTATGTGATATCGATAATCCACTTTACGGACCTAAAGGGGCGGCATATATTTTTGGACCCCAGAAAGGCGCCAATCCGACGCAGGTTATAGAACTTGATCAGGGACTTCGTCATATATCGAAAATTATGACAACTCAACTAGGCCGTGATATATCAACTCTACGAGGTGGTGGCTCAGCTGGTGGTATTGCAGCTGGTTTGACAGCCTTATTTCCTAATGCTAAGCTATGCAGTGGATTTGATTATCTCGGCGAAAAATTAGATCTACCATCAAAAGTTAAGAGTGCAGACTTAGTCATCAGTGGCGAAGGTAAACTGGATCATACCTCTCTGAATGGAAAATTGATAGGAAAGCTGAGTGAGCTCTGTATACAACATGAAGTGCCATTAGATATTGTATGCGGAGTATCATCTCTGATGAAAAAAGAACTTATACAACATCACATCAGACATGTATACCAAGTCATAGATATGGCACAAGACCCCAAAGATGCCATGGAAAATGCCAAGCAATATATAGAATCTATAACCTTCAAAAGCTGATGCATAAATATCTGATTATCATGAGATAGCAGCAATCTAGTATACTATATCGTTATGCTAAAAAAAGAAATCAAATGAGAAATCTTATAACACTTTTATGCTTAGGCCTTGTTGTGATATGCTCTTGCTCCAAAGAAAATAGCTGTGATGATATAAATGACCTACTCACATCTAAACCTTGGGTATTAGCCTCAGAACCAGATAAAAAAATTACTTTTCTAGAAAACGGGTCAATCATTGACGAGACTGGAATGTTTTGCGACCCTTCATTTACTTCTTGCTTTTGGGTGTTCAACGAAGATCTTTTAGAATTGACCATGAACTTTAATTTTCCATTGGGGATTGTAGGCCCCTCAAACTATGAGTTTGAAAAAATTAGCTGTGATGAATTTACATTAAGTATATCAACACAGACTTGGACTTTCATCAGTGATTAGAGTTTGTACTTTTCGATGACGTAAGTCAATGCTGATTGAGTCAAGATAGACCAATTTTTGGAATGACGAAATGGAACTTGCACCCATTCTTTCATGGCTCTACCCTTTCCAGATGGATCAAACAGCTTTGATCCATCCAAGCCTAGTGCTTTCGAGTGATCCTCACCCGAAAGCTTAAACACCATTTCGTCTTGGAAGAAACAGACAAATGCTTTGCCTCTAACCTTATAGCATGGCTTACCAAACATTTGGCTTAGTTCGGCATCCTTTATTCCTTTACCTATACACTCGAATAATTCTTGGGGTATGCTCATAGATTAATTGTCAATAAAGAATTCTAATTGTTTAGAGTTTAACAATTCTCTCAACAACAAATTTGGAAGATATTGCCGACTGAATTTTAATTAAATATAAACCTGAAACAAAAGTCTCCATATCAATTACATGTAGACTTTCGCCTGATTTAATAAGCTTTCCGTTCTGATCAAAAAGCTCTACATAATATTCGAAATTGTGACTATTGACTTCTATGTATAAACTATGTTTAACTGGATTGGGAGCCAATTCGATACTTACTCCATCCAGATCATAGATTGGACTGAGGATTGCTCCATCGCAATTTTCATCAATATCATTTCCTGCAATTTCAACCGCATCAGGATTAATGTTAGGATCATTATCATTACAATCCTCCTCAGCTAAATAACCATCTTGATCCAAGTCATCGTCTAAAGTCGCAGGATTACAGTCATCATCTATTCCATTATATATGACTTCTATTACATTAGGATTAATAGAACTATTGCTATCATCGCAATCATCAATTAATGCAAATCCGTCTTGATCAAGATCATCATCCAAGGTAGCAGAATTACAGTCATCGTCTATTCCATTATAGACTGTTTCCATAACACCTGGATTGATTAAATTATTATTATCATCACAATCCTCCGACAAAGAATACCCATCCTGATCAAGATCATCATCTAGAGTCGCGGGATCACAGTCGTCATCAATCCCGTTATAAGCAATCTCAATTTCACCTGGATTGATATTACTATTTTGGTCATCACAGTCATCCGTATTGGCATATCCATCTCCATCCTCATCATTATCTAAGGTATTAGGGTTACAATCATCATCTATTCCATTGAATAGGATTTCCGTAGCATTTGGATTTATATCTGCATTTGTATCATCACAGTCCTCCATAATTCCAAATCCATCACCATCCGCATCATCATCTAATGTTAAAGGATCACAATCATCATCAATTCCGTTGTACAATATCTCTGCAATTCCAGGATTTATGGCAGCATTATTATCATCGCAGTCCATTACATTATAATAACCGTCCTGATCCATATCCGTAACTACCTGAGTTGTAGCTGTATTCGTTACAATTGGAAAATTGAAGTCAAAATAGATCTCAGCTGTATTTTGTAATTGATCGTCTATCTCAAGACTATCCCAAGTTTTGATTTCGAAGACTACGTAGCCATCATTATTTTCATCATCAAAAGGTAGGTTGATATCGTCAAACACAAATACTACTTGATTATCCGTAACTCTTGTACCCACAGGATGCGAAGCATCAACTACTCTCAAAGTACTAATATCGAAATAAGCAGGATTTATATCATCCGTGATTCTTACATTTACTGCACTTGCCGTACCCGTATTTTCAAATCTAATTTTATAACCTACGTATTCACCAATCATTTCATCTACTAGATATGGACCTTGTAAACAAGTTTTATCATTAGGATCATATGAGTTTACGACCTCTTCACATAAGATGTATCGATTATCGACTAAGTTAATATCATCTTCATTAGGAAATATTCCTGCAACGTAGTAAATCTCTTCACCACCCACTAAAGGATTTTCATCCATGGGGTTATTAAACCTAAATACTACATGAAATTCTTGCAATTGAAAAGGAAGTATATTCTCGTATTCAGCTTTTAATAATCCAGGGAGATCAGGAGTAAAGTCATCAGACGCCACAAATGATACAAATTCTTCCATAAATTGTAAGTTGATCTGTCCAGAAGATGCGGTATTTCCATTATTTGAAACAATAATTTTATACTCTGATTCGAATCCTGCACGGGGAATATCCATAGGGATTATATTGACTGAACAGTCGCTAGCTTCTGTGGCTTCTGGAGAAATACAAAAAATACTTGTACCAATTCCATCTGCGACATTGACATGTAATGTATCAGGAGTGACTATGAAAGATTCTTTATTCGCAAATACTGGGATTATACTAAATTCTCTTTTTGGTAATGTCAAGATGTATTGACCGTTATTATCATAGCTAGGTAACGTTTCAAGATAGATTGACTCTCCTTCAATAACAAACTTAACATCATCTATCGGAAAATCTTGATTAGTACAGTTTACGTTTTCGCTAAATCTTACATCCAATGAAAGAGATGTAACATCTCCAAAATCATTTACTGAGCATAATGGATCCAAAATAACGTTAGTCAAATCCAAATGCTCATCGAGCCATTCAAACTGCGAAGGATTAGCACAAATCCATTCAAGTAATGAATTTGTTACATTCAAATCTGCTGTAGAAGGAACATTAATCACATTTAAGTACTTAACACCAGTTGTAGCTAAGCTTATTCTTCCAACCTGAGTTAAAGTGCTAAGATTTAATGTTTCTAATGAAAATGAATTATAAATCGTCAACGAGTTTAATAAAGGGAATGTACCCAACGATAACTCCTTTAGTGATTCGCAATACCCTACCGTAATAAACTCTAGTTTACTAAGGTCAGGTATATTAATACTCTGCAAAAAACCTGAATAATCTACATCAAAGTCTCTTAATTTTTCAAAGCCTGTTAGATCTAATTCAGTTATCCCTAAGTTTCCGAGTCTTAGATTATCGATGTTTCTCGGATCATCAATTATGATTTCTGTTAATAATTCTGAATCAGTAATTACTAGTCCTTCAAGTTGTGGAAGGTTATCTATTTGAAAAGATACTAAACCATCATTATCGTCCAAATTTATTCTTTCTAATGTTGCAAAACTTGAAATATTAAATTCTGTCAACGAGTGACAACCTTGCAGGTTGAAATATAATAAGGAAGGTAGATTGAGTAAACTTAACGATTCAATTTCAATACTATAATCAACATTGATATTGTCAAGGCTAGCCAGGTTCGCTAAAGTAAGTTGTTTTATTGAGGAATTATTTCTAAGATCAATTGTCCTGAATGATGGTAAATCTTCAAGGACTAGATCACTAAGTGAATTATTTCCTTTGAAATATAGGGTGTTTAATGAATTTAGTCCCTGAATACCTAAATCTCTCAAAGCGTCATTGTACTCTACCGTTAAGTAAGTCAGATTGGGTAAGCCTGAAAGCTGTAATTCTTCCATTAAATTATTTCGAATAATGGTCAGTCTCTCTAATGATATTAGATTCTCTAGATCGAAATCTGCTAGGCTATTATTATCAGAGATGTTTAACTCATTTAGTTGATTCAAATTATCCAATACAAGACTGGTAAGAATATTATTGTATGTAATTACTAGTTTACTTAGACTTACTAAGTCTCGAAGTTCTATGTTAGCAAGTGACACATTTCTATGGATGGTCAATTGATCCAAACTTGCAGCTCCATTACTAAAAAGTACTTCCGTTATGGAATTATTTTCTCCTACATATACGCGGCTTAAAGAAGGTAATCCACCAAAATCTACTGTTTCAACCGTAGCATTACTTATAAAGTCAATACTATTTAATGTTGTACTATTATTAAAGTCTATATTTTCTAGAGCTGGGTTTGATGTAATATCCAAGTCAATAATAGAACTTAATCCCTCCAATGATAAATTACTGATTGCATTACACTGCTCAATTTCAAGAGTTCTGACCGAAGACAATGTCGTAAAGTCCATCTCACTCCAACTATTACATGATCGGATACGAAGAACATTTAAACTTATTAAGGAAGAAAAATCAACACTTGTTAAGCTTGCATTTGACGTAAGTTCTAATGTCTCAAGGGTCGATAAATTATTAAAATCAATAGTAGAAAAAGAATTGCACTCATTAATCTCTAACTTATCAACATCCACGTTTGGTCCTATATCAAAATTGTTGAAATTAGGTAGCTCTTCCAAAATCAAATTGGATAGTTGAGCAGAGCTATTTATTTCAAGGTAATTAAATTGACCACAATTCTCTATCCGTATAAAACCTAAATTATGTAAGTCTGAAAAAACACCACTTTGCAAAATACCATTACCTCTTATGCTTAATGTTGAAAGGTTTTGGAATGATTCTATTCCTTCCAAGGAAGCAAAATCCTTATTGAAAAATGACAAATAAGTTGTGTTTAGAGCTTCGGTTTCTTGGATTACTCCATCATCATTATTATCGACGTTACTATCAATTAGCGCTGCCAAAAAATCAGGATCTGGAATATCTATAATCTGAGACGATAATGAAATGTTAATCGATAAGACGACCAAAAGGCTAACAACAATTCTCATAATGATCTGGCTTAATTTGAATTGATAATATACAACTATAAATTCATAGTTCATTCTTTGATATCATTTGTTTCGTTTCAAGAACAAATTTGTCGATATCTTTAATCTATGACAAAATTTTCTCATTTAGACGACAAGGGCAATGTAGACATGGTAGATGTCTCTACTAAAAAAGTAAGTACCCGAGTAGCGCGGGCTCGTAGTATAGTGCGGGTAGAAAAAGAGATTTTAGATCAATTTACAGATGGTGATATACATACCAAAAAAGGGCCAGTATTTCAGACTGCACGAATAGCAGGAATAATGGCAGCAAAGAAGACGAGCGAGCTTATCCCACTTTGTCATCCGCTGATGCTCAATAAATGCAAGGTGGATATTGCCATCATAGATGATGCCATTCAGATTGATTCATTAATAACACTAGAAGGTAAGACAGGTGTCGAAATGGAAGCATTAACAGCCGCTTCAGTTGCTGCACTTACGATCTACGATATGTGTAAGGCATTTTCGCATAACATCATCATATCAGAAACGAAACTGATGTCAAAGACTGGGGGAAAAAGTGATTTTAGACGTGAAGACTAAGCATACTAAACATACCGCTCTAGAGAAGCCGCTAGGTGGTGCATACCATAGACAAGAATGGGGAATCATAGGTGCCCCTTGTGATGTAATTACTGATCTTGCTAAGGAGTTGGAGGAAAAGCTTGGATCTTTGCTAA
>JAHDGW010000054.1 GCA_020631635.1 Saprospiraceae bacterium | reverse complement strand
AGTCAGTAGCACCCGTAAACTCAGCAACCGTTGGAGCTTCTGTATCAGTAGCTTTAATGATCTGAGTATAAGGAGTTGTAGAACCAGTACACCAATCTAATAGTGTCCAATTTCTGATAACTTTAGAATTACCGTTACATCCTGTTCCGCATGCAGGTAGATTTTGATCTACATAACTGGCGAAAATGTTACATAATGAATTATCAACTTTTTGATCATGTCCTAAAACATCATAAATAGGATAAGCAAAAGCATAACCTTCGTTATTCTCTATCCATGGAGTATTAGGATTATCATTTGTCGTAGCAATATCGAAAAAAGCAACTATATCGTCTGGATCAGTACCAGAACCACATGGAAGATCTACAACTGCAGGTGGTACAGCAATATGAGTCGCAGGATCAGTAAGATCAGTACCTAAATCAACAGTTAAATCAATGCTCTCAAGTAAAAACTCTTGAGTACAAGTAGCAGTAACTTCGCCAGCAGCGTTAGTAACAGCCCATGTTCTTCTTAATAATGTAGTAGAACAATCAGGACCAGCTAAAGTCTGATCTGAGGAAGAAACTGAGAAAGAACCACAGTTATCACTGAAGGTAGGTGCAGGGAATGAACCTACAGGGAAATCAGCAGCATAACATTTGTCTTTACATTCATCAGCGTATTCTAACTCATTTGTCTGAACCTGACATCCATCAGGAGAGGTAGTAGTTAGCGTATAGTCACCACTTTGTCCAGGAGCCCAGTTTGTTATAACTAAAGTATACGTAACTCCCGTTGTCAAAGTAGCAGTCATACTTGGATCAAATCCAGCACCAGAATCACCGTCAGCAGCAATATACTGAGGAGTACATGGATCAGCAGCATTGAACATATTTGCATCATCATAAAGCATTAACTCAGCGTCACCCCAATCAGAGGTAATATCAAAAGTATAATCACCATCACAATCAACGCTAAATGTTACAAGATCATAAGAGTGATCACCATCAGACATAGGAAATCCACCTGGAAGAGGATTTAAACATGCCTGTCCATTTTCGGTAAACGTAGGATCATCAGCATCTAAAGAACCGGATAAAGTTTCTATCGGTAATAATTCTCCACCAACAGGACATGCACAATTTTCTATAGTAGGATCTAATTTATCTTCTATAGTAAATGTTCCCCAACAAGAGTTACCTGTTACTGGATCAACTACTGAATACTCATGAGTTCCAGTTGGAAGACTAACTGCTAGACCACTTAAGTTAGCGGTTTGAGTTCCTGTAAGGAAAGGCTTTACATAAATCTCGTAATCATCATAACAGCTGTACGGACCACCTTCTAAGAAGATATCAGCACCCATTCTCACTTGACAATTTTCATCTAAAGAAATATTTACATGGTCATTACAAGCAAGCGCTGTAAGTACTGTACCAGCGAAAGGAAGAACCTCAACATTAAAATCACAATCTACCGCAAATACACCATCTGTTATAGAAAAAGATTGCATAGTTACTCCGATAGGAAACTCTTCACCTGAAGCAAGTCCAGTATTTTGAACAATAACTGGATTAGCAGTTGCATCATATACTAATGAACCAACAAAACCTCTAGGGTTAAGTAATGTACCACTAAAGATTGCAGAAGTTGCACCACCTGCAGTAAACATTAATAGACCATTTGGATCAGCAGTTGGAGCTGCAACAGGAGCAAAATCATATAACATTGGGAAACCAGTAGCACCTGTAAAACCAACAGCAATACCAATACTTTGCCCTGGTGCCAAAACTATTGGAATTGTTAAAGGGATAGTGGCAACTGGAGCACTTCCGCTTACGTAAGCCAAAGTTCCGTTAGTAGTCCAACCAGCAGCAGTAGTTTCGTTACCCGCTGACCCAGCAGGGTTAGAATCAACCTGCCAAGTAGCATCTACATCTTGAAACCAAGGATTAATGATAGAAGTAATAGTTACAGTCTGACCAGCTGATACATTAGTAACATCAAAAAATACTTGATCAAAACCTGAACCAGCCCCATTAGAAGGATCTATAGGGTTATACTCAATACCAGTCACAGCAGGAGACAATGCATCTGGATTTCCAAATAAAGCGAAATCAACTACAGCATTACATTCTCCAGCTTCCAACTGAACAGAGATATCTTCAGGACATAGATAATTAGGACATTCGTCATCACAAGAATTTCCAATTGTACCTACAATACCACCACTTGTAAAGTCAGCATCGTAACCAACCATTGGCTCATGGAAGAATTCGAAAGTATATGTTCCGTCACCATTATCAACTGCAGCAAGGGTAGTGGATATATCATTACCATCAGCATCTAAAATAGCGCCTGAATTTACTGCCGCAACAGTCCAAGCCTGTCCAGGAGTACCTGTATCTATGGTCACAACCTCTGCAAAAAGCTCTACAGCACCATCATCACCTACAACATTTTCAGGATTAAAACAGCTACAGGGGTCTTCGATTGAAAAACACGGACTACCCGGAGCAGCACCATCACAAGCTACAAGTGTTACCGGAGGGCCGAATGTAGATGGATTACCATTTACATCATTAATAACACCAGCTGCATCACAACCAGCAGTAAAGTCATTAGCCCCGTTAGCAACATCATATAAAACATTACCTAAGCAATCTTCAATAGTAAATCCTACCTCGCCTGCAAAAGTACCACAAGCACCAGCAGCTACACTAATAGGATCTCCAAACATAGCAGGCACAGTTGCTGACGCAGTAGCGCCCGTAGTAAAAGTACTACCAACAGTAGTAGTAACACCGTTAACGGTTACATCTATAGTTGCACCATTCCATCCATCACCAAATGAATCCGTCATATTTACAGTCAAATCACAAGCCTGACCGTAAGAAGCTACAGAAACAAACAGGAAGAAAATGCAACTTAATAATAAGTTAATTTTTTTCATCTAAAATTTCGTTTTGGGTTTAATTAGTTAAAATTACGAATACGCGATTTCTGATCTCTGCCAGACTAGTATTTGAACTAGCAGTAAGACCACGACCGTCATAAGCGTCGTTGGCATTACTAAGACCAACAGAAGTATCATTCGCATTCTGAATGTTCTGAATAACTCTTCGAACGTAAGATGCTTTAACAGAAGAACCCGGAACTTTCGAGTAACTGTCAGGATAGGAATTGTTAATTCCTCCAAGCGCATTTAGTTCAAGAGTCAAAGCATCCACAGCTTCGGACACAGATTTGAATGTTTGTGCATTTATACTAGATGAAGCAAATACCAATGCTACTAGTAAAGACATAAACATCAAACTCTTTTTTAAACTTTTCATGAGATTGAGTTTTGGTTAAAAATTTAAAAGTTTACAATTAATGGGAAAAGACATAGAAACAGCACGTTAGCCATTGCTACAATAAAACCGCCTTAGTATTAGGAGAGGTACAGTGAAGTTGATTTCGTCGAGTAAGATTACTAAACTGTAAATACCTATTGCTCAGGTTATGGTTCGTCAATTCGTTATATTGCACATCACAAAGACTTTCGTCAGGTCTTTAATGATCTACAGTTGCAAAGATACATTTTCAGCTATCCTATCTAATAACCACATATTGGTATTTTTAATATATAATATATTTGTAATATGATAATTAGTGTTTTTTTGATCTAGATCGAAGATGAATAATTGAATACATTATATATTTATGATTCAATTAATAATCATATGAGACTCTTCATAACTATAACTTTTTTAACGATTCTATTCTGGTCTTGTAAAAATGACCATAACTCTACAGAAAACATTATGTCCAAGGGACAGTTTGAATTATTACCTCCCCAGAAATCAGGAGTAACATTTAATAATAGTTTAATAAATGATCCACTCATTCACAACAAGAATATCATGTCCTTCGATCACTATTTTAATGGTGCCGGTATAGGAATTGCAGATTTCAATCTTGACGGATTGGTAGATATCATATTTACAGGTAATGAAGTGGACAACAAAATATATCTGAATAAAGGAGGATTAAAGTTTGAAGATATTACTCTGGGTTCTGGAATCAATACAAATAAAAAATGGTCGACCGGGGTAAGCATTATGGATCTGAATAGTGACGGTTACCCTGATATTTACATCTGTCAATCTGGACCGAGGGATCTAGCCCAGAACACTAGAAAAAACCTATTATTCATCAATAATAAGGATTTAACTTTTACAGAATCTTCGGAAAAATATAAACTAAACGATACTGGATATGGCAGACAAGGTGTCTTTTACGACATCGACAAGGATAATGATTTAGATTGTGTAATATTTAATTCTTCGATGTATTATAGAATGCCTTTGGCAAAAGTATATGAATTCCTAGAAAATGAAGAAAACCTAAAAAATGCTTCCTCTCAAATCTTTATTAACGATAAAGGCATTTTTAAAAACCGAACTAATCATGCCGGGGTGCTGGCTCAGGGTTATAGTCTAGGATGTATGGTAAGCGACATTAATGATGATGGATGGGTAGATTTATATCAAGCTAATGACTATACGGTACCTGATTATATGTTTATCAATCAAAAAAATGGAACATTTCAAGATGAGATAAAGGAACGAACTAAACAAATTTCATGGTTTTCTATGGGAATTGATATTGCCGATATAAATAATGATTTGAAAAAGGATATTGGTGTGGTTGATATGGCAACGGGAGATCACATAAGAGGTAAAACCTTAATGGCAAGCATGAATAGGGCTGATTTTAATTTTTTTATAGATGAAAAGGGATACCAACGTCAACACATGTTTAATAGTCTACAAATAAATAAAGGTGATGGTACATTTTCAAATCAAGCTGCCCTCTTTGGAGTACTTCAAAGTGAATGGTCATGGGCAGCATTATTTGCAGATTTTGACAATGACGGCTTTAAAGATTACTTCGTAGCAAATGGATTTAGAAAATATGCAAGGGATAATGATTCCAGAATAAGAATAGAAAAGGCGAGAAGTGAGACAAATAACTCCGTCCCCGAAAAACTTAGAAAGGAATTGTACAAACAGATACCCGAAATAAAACTTTCCAATGTTTTACTTAAAAACATTAATGGTGAAAAATTCGAAAACTTTACTGACTCTTGGGGATTAAAAAAACCTAACTACAGCAACGGTGCAGCATATGCTGATCTGGATAATGATGGTGATCTAGACTTAATTGTAAATAATATTGATGATGTAGCTGAAATCTGGGAAAATAAAATCTCTACCAACAATTGGCTGAAAATTGTGCTCAATTCAAATTTACCTAAAGTAGGTAGCGATGTAAAAATCTATCATGGCTCCATGAAGCAACTGCAAGAATATAGTCCGGTAAGAGGATATCTATCTAGCATGGATGACAGATTGCACTTTGGACTAGGTAGTGATGAAAAGATAGATAGCTTAGTGATTACATGGCCTAATGGCAGATACCAAAAATTGGAAAATATAAATGCTAATCAAATCATCACGCTAGATCTTAAGAACTCCCTAGCTGAGCGCAAGCCTAGCACCGTTAATAACGAGATATACTTTGAGGAGAATATAAATATTACTCATGAGCATAAAGAAAATTTTTATGATGACCTAAGCACAGAAGTTTTACTACCATATGAACAATCGAAACTCGGTCCTAATCTGGCAAAAGGAGATGTCAATGGAGATGGTCTTGAAGATCTTTTTATACCAGGACCTAGTCAAAACTCTTCAAAATTATTAATACAAACAAGAGATGGACAGTTTAGATCTATAGAAGAAAATTTATTTACAAGAAGCAAAATATTCGAAGATGTGGGAGCTTTATTTTTAGACATCGATAATGACGGTGACGAAGATTTATATGTTATCACTGGAGGCAATGAATTTCAACGTGATAGTTCTAAGCTTTTTGATCGCCTATACCTAAATGACGGTAAAGGTAACCTGTCTTTATCTTCTGATATCCTACCAGAAATTGCACAGTCGGGTTTAGCTGCTACTAAAATTGATATTGATAATGATTCTGACTGGGATGTAATACTTACCGGTAGACTTATACCCGGTAAATACCCTAATACACCTCAAAGTTATGTATTAATCAACGATGATGGGAAATTCATTGATAAAACCGCTGAGATAGCTCCTGAACTATCTCAATTAGGACTTGTCAATAGAGTGATAGCCAAGGATATTAATAATGATGGTAAAATAGATGTAGTCGCAACTGGTGAGTGGATGGGTACAGAAATATTTTTAAATCAAGGCGGTACATTAACCAGAGCCACCAAGGAACTGATGGAAAAAGAATATAAAGGATGGTGGTTTGGGCTAGAGGTCATGGATATAGATAATGATGGTGACCAAGACATTGTAGCAGGTAATCTAGGATTAAACTCAAAATATAAGGCGTCATTTAAAAAACCTTTTAAAGTAACAGCAAATGATTTTGATGATAACGGCGTACAAGACGTAGTACTAATCAAAGAATATAAAGGAAAAGAAGTACCGGTAAGGGGCCGAGAATGTTCGAGTGAACAAATGCCATTTATTGCAGAAAAATTTGAAAGTTATGGAGGTTTTGCCAATGCTAGTATACAAGATATTCTTGACGATGAAAAGCTAAAGTCAGCTACCAATCTAGAAGTAAATGCCTTTGAGAGTGGAATCTTTTATAACGAGAATGGAAAATTTATTTTTAAACCATTTCCAAGATCAGTACAGTCTTTTCCAATATACGGCATAGAGTATTTTGACCTGAATAATGATGGGCTACAAGATCTTATCCTCTCAGGAAACCTTTATAATATGGAGCCTGAAACTCCTAGACAAGATGCTGGAAATGGACTTACCTTAATCAATAAAGGGAATAAAGAATTTCAAGTATTAGGTATAGAAACTGGACTATCAGCGCCCTATGATACAAAATCGAGTGTATTAATCAATCGTGAAATGAAAAATCCTATACTTATAATTGGAAATAATAATCAGAAAGTCCAGAGTTTCAACATAACTCCATCTAAATAAAAAATTAGCTATTCCCCCATAAATACTAACTAGCACTCAAATTTAGAACACCCTAAACTTGAGTGCTTATACTACTGTTAAGGAAGTATTATTGCTAAAAACGAAATAGGTTTAATGAAAAAATACTTATACTTTATTATTTAGTAAAAGCTAATAAAAGTATTATTACATATTATCATCAACCTTCATGGCACCAAAATTTATTCCAATTCCAATCTCGTGAGCACCATTATTGTACTGCTGAAATTCATGTCTTGATACATTGTAAGAGTACAGTATATCTAGTGAGTTTACTTTAAATCCTAACAAGAAGCCTAAGCGTTCATCCGCTCCAATGGTATAACTCAAACCACCTGTTAATTTTTGATCTAAAAATAGAGCTTTGAGGTTGACATCTACGTGATTTGGTACAAACATAAGTTGCTTCACGAAGATGCTAGGTTCCAATACTATATCTTCTTCTTCAAGATCAAGTACATAGGCTAAACTCAAAATATAATTAAATCCATCGGCTTCTATTCCTGGCTCGTAAGATTCGTCTAAATTACTATTGATCAAACCCGGTAAGGATAACCCATATTTTATTTTAGAGTCATATATACCATATACACCAAAGGTTACATCAAAAAATTGAGAACCATCTAAACGAGCCAATGCGAGTGGGTCGTCTTTTTCAAAAAACGGATTATCAAAGATACCTGCAGAGACAGAATGTTGAATAAGCTCTGTAGATAATCCAAATCCTATTTCATTAGTAGGAGATGTGATATTATAGCTTAATGAAAGTTGACCTTTGGAAGTCTTTAAAGCTCCATTGGTATCTTGCATAAGTAATGCTCCAAAAGCAAGTCTATTACTTACGATGCCATTATAGCTCAATAAGACAGTCTTGGGTGTATCATCAAAACTAGCCCACTTATTTCGGTATTTAAACAATAACTGTCGCTCACTCCCTATGCCAGTAGCTCCAGGATTACCTAAAACTGGGTTGACATATTGTTGAGTGAATATATACCTTTCATCGATATATCTACGCTGTGCCGATAGCTGGCTAATATAACATATCGCAACTAGCGCTATCAAATACACTTTGATATACTTGCTCATATTGAATATTGAATTATACATAATCATTGTGTTTTATAATAAACTGCAGTATGTTATTCTGTTAATAAAGTTATCGTTCCTCTAAATAGTCTATTATCACCATTAGAGAATTCAACCGTAAGTACCCAATAGTATGCACCTTCGGTAAGAGGGTTGCCATCGCTACCGATACCTTGCCAAGTATTATCATAGCTATCTTGCTCATATACTAATCTACCCCATCGATCATATACATTGAGTGTAGAAGGAAAATTTTGAGCACAACTTATCATAAATACATCATTGATACCGTCATTATTTGCTGTAATAGCAGAGATAGCATTATAGCATTGTATAGGGTTATCTGTGATCTGATATATATCACTCAATTGCTCGCAACCATTGGCATCAGTAACAAAAACCGAATATGAACCAATATCTAAACCTGTGACATCTTGGGTAGTAGCACTCAGAGGAGCATTCCATGCATACTCGTAGGGTTCTACACCACCTGTAACGTCAATATCGATAGATCCTGGTAAGTCCTGTACTATCTGTACTGGAGTAATACTTATTGGATCTGGAGAGGTCAATGTTACTTCTTGCATCGCTTGATTACCTTCCTGATCAGTAATTACAAGCATGTAAGTACCTGCACATATATTTTCTATTGGAAAACTCGTATGAGTACTCACAGTACTACCTGACATATCTTGAAGATCTATCGTTAAGTTGCCGGTACAATTTATAAGTAATGCATCTATAGAACCGTCGCAAAAACTTCCGCTAAGGCCAGAGCAAGATAATCCAAAACCATTATTCATACTCTCTGAAGGGTAGTTGAAAGATGAAACCGTACAATCTCCTGGGGCTGGAATAATAATATCAGAACTCATAAGGCTGCATCCTTGGGCATCTATTACCTCTAGAAGATAGGTACCTGCTTCTAAAGATTGAATATCATCAGCATTAGGGCATCCACCATCACAAGTACCACCAGACCAATTGAACGTATATGGCGCTGTACCTCCAGTCACGGTAGTACTTATAGCTCCAGAAGCAGTGCCATCATCTCCTAAAACGTTATCTACAACAATCGAGAGTGCATCTGGACCGTCTATAGTGACGTCTACGTCAAAAACATTAGCCGGGTCCGCATTATCTATAACATCTATATTATACGTACCTGGAGGCAAATTAGAAATAGAACTTCCAATAATAATTGCTCCAGAATAATCAATTGTAATTGCATAGTCAGGGCAACCACCTGTGATCATGAGATCAATCATACCGTCTTCACTATCTGCACAAGTTGCATTTTCTACAGATAATAAGACACTAAAATCCATAATATCTGATCGAACGGTAACGGTTGCATTTGTGCTACAGCCCGTAGATGGATCTGTTACCGTATATGAATACTGTCCATCAGCTAAATTCTCAGCAACATTAGTAGTAGATACAGCCGGATCCCAGTTATATGTAACACCACTGATACTGCTAGTAAGTTCTATACGTCCTAGACCATCACAATCAACATTATCTACCATCTCTGTGACCATAGGAATATCTCCTGCCTGGTCTATTATTTCTGATCCCGTACTTGTACATCCGTTAACGTCTGTTATAACATAGGTATATGTACCTGCATCCAATGCTGATAATGATGTACCGGTGCAACCATTATTACATGAAGGCCCCATCCATACAACATCTAATATGCCTGTACCTCCTGACAATGTACAAATTATTGCTCCTCCAGTGTCACAGGTAGCATCAGTCACTTCACAGTTAGCTGTAATAGGGGCTGGACCAGCTATAGTCTCACATAAGGTTGAAGTATTGCCTCCACTATCCGTTACTACGAGAAGATACTCGCCCTGAACAGCTATTAAGTCACATGTTGTTGTTACACTTGCATTGGTACTTTTTACAAACCACTCACATGAGGTAGCACCTACTCCACCCATTACGGATACATCAATGGAGCCAAGACCACCTGCACAGGTCGCATTGGTAATATTCTCTACAGTTATTGTAATATCTGGAGCATCTGGACACGGTTCGGTATCTACCGTTATGCTACCATTATCAAGAGTAAATGGTACTATCATACTACCGCTATCAGCGATCTCTATATCTATTTCGTCATCAGACTCTAGCGTGATGCTAGAAGAGGTTGTCATGTTTTCATCACTAGCAATGATATCAAAACATACACAGAACATAGTAGCTGTTCCGCCATTTTCACTATCTGGTAATGTTACACCGTTACTATTACTCCATGAGAACCTTAGTTTACCTGAGTCAATTTCACCAAAGTTAAGGGCATTGACAGGCATATCATTGTTGAAGCACGAAAGATCGGAGCTATCATCGTATCTGAGAATGGATTCATCCCAAACGATATTAAACTGCATACTTCCTATGTCTGTAAAATTTTGGACATCAAAATCAATACAAATCTCATCTCCACAAGAACCACTTCCCTCATTGACGATAAGATTAATATTCGTAGGTTCATCTCCAGATACTTCTACTTGACCACAATCGGTATACACGTCTACTACACTAGAGTTAGAGTCAGCTATTTCAATACTAAACCCTGGGAAACTTACGATTTCAACATTTGAGAATGTACCGAGAGCACCTACTACATCAAAGCATACTTCAAATAATACTTCTCCGTCACTGATATTGGCAGGTGTTACTGCTGTACCATCAGACCAGATGACTCTAAGTTGATCTCCAGCACTATTCAAATTAAATGAACTTGCCGCTAAACCTGGTAGATCGGATGTATAGTTTTGAGTACCCGTGTATGAAAGTACCGACGTATTCCAAGTCAATCCAAACTGGAGACTCTGAATATCGGCAAAATTGGCAGTACTAACTGGAAGGCAAATATTCGCGTTTGGCTCGGCACTCAATTCTGGTATTATTAGACTCAGATCATTGGGGTTACCTATCGGATCACAAGGTTCTATCTCAGTAGGACCTCCACCGCCATCATTACTTATTTCTATTTCACCACAGTCCGTATAAAAGTCTTGTGGATTAGCATTGCTATCTGCAATTTCTATTGGTAAATCTGAAAGGCTTACAAAAAGTATATCAGAAGCATCACCATCACTCCCTGTAAGGTCAAAACAAAGTTCTAACATGGTATCTCCGTCGTTTAAATTAGAAGGTGAAACACCCGTGCCATCAAACCAAACTACTTTTAGCTCTCCACTATTAGCATTGGATGCATTGAGAGAAGAGTTGGATAATCCACTAATACCGAAGTTTTGAGCCGTAACGTATGTAATAACTGATGGGTCCCAAGTCACACCAAATTGGAAAGATTGAATATCGTTCCAATTTGCTACCGTTACTGGTACACATATTTGCTCATCTTCCTCACCTGATAATTCGGCCGCGATAAGTCCTAAGTCATTTGTATCACCAACTAGAGCACATCCATCTCCACCTGGTCCACCACCTGTACAATCACTGCCTTCGATCACAATATTTGCTCCAGAAGTAATGGCACTAAATACATTTTCATCTTTATCGGCAACTTCTATCATCAATGGGATATCAGAAAGGACTAAATCTATTTCTTCACATGGTTGCCCAACTGCATCTAGCGTAAAAGAGAATAATATAGTTCCGTCGGGAATAGTTACGCCTGTCAATAAATCATCAAAGTTATTGGCTGACCAAGAAACTCTTAGCTGACCATCCATTACTCCTGATGCATTTTGAGGATTACCAATATTAGAGGCTCCAAAGTCCACTAATACATTAGTAACATTACTTACTGATGTGAAACTCATCACTGTGGGATCCCAGTTAATGGACCACTGAGCAGAAATCAACTCCTCGAACTTATTTACGGAAACATCAACAGTGACCTGGCCTCCAGGTGACACTGAAGCCGATGCGGCAAAGTCAACTTCCAAATCTTGTTGTGCGAAGCTGAGCCCATGAAGTAAAAGACCTAGAATGAATAGCAATAAATACTTTTGCATAATTTACTGTTTGGGTAATCCAACGTTTTTGTTGTAGAGCGTTTATCTCAAAGAATAAATTCTCTACATTGATCTTACATATAGTACAAATAGTAAGCCAATAATAAATACATGGATTCAATAATGTAAAATTAATCAATACCTCTGACAAGCCTAACGATTATACCCCGCATTGTGTTACTAGCATGACATATAATCATGGCTATCTAGGTGATTTGATACTCACTGGAAGTACAAATATATAAAAGCCCTTGCTAAAGTAAATAGCAAGGGCTCAACAAAAATTAATCCCAAAATATTCTATTGAACAGCAATCATCTTTTTAGTTGCTGTAAAATCTCCGGCTTCTAATCTATAGTAAAGAATTCCACTTGCGCTATCCAAATCACTTCTTGATAAAGATACCGTGTTAAAACCTTTGGTAAATTCACCAGCCACTGTTTGTAATACCTTACCAGCTACATCGTATACCGTAAGTTCAGCATTCATGTCTTTAGGTAAAGAGAACGTGATCTGCGTCTCACCATTAAATGGATTAGGTGTATTCTGTGATAAACTGAAATCTTTATTAAGATTTCTCATCGTAAGACTCAAATTCATTACGTCTAGATCAGCGGTGTAAGCTTCAGTTCTAGTCATCTCAGAAGATAATCCGTAGATTGCATTTTCTACTGAGCTGTTCGTTTTTGCTCTAAAGTTGAGTGTAAATAGTATTTGATCATCCTCTACAGATACTCCTGCAATGTCATTCCAACTCATGGCAATCATACCACTAGTTGCCAGTTGCGCATTTACATTTGCCGTTTGTAAAGCTAGATTATCAGCTTGTACATCTACAAAGTCAAGGCTATAAGAGTCAAAGGCTAGCGTATATTGCAGACCTACTATTTCATTAAAATCTTTAGCGTATACAGGAACACTTACGATATCGTTTTGATCAAAAGAAACATTATCTATCATAAGGCTCAAGTTATCACCTGATCTGACTTCTATATTTTCCTGTTGTGCATTGGCAACAGCACTATCATTGACATCACCGATCTTTACTCCAACAAAATCTTTATCCATATGATTACTCATCGTTGCAGGTATGATGATCTCGCCTGTATAATTCCAAGGTGCCATAGCATCTACAAATGTCTGATTTGCATCTACAAAGGTCCAAGATGTATTAGAAGGTAATTCATCATAAATCCCAAGGATCAACTTACGTAGCTCGATAAGATCTACCGCTGATACACCACTATTATTATTAATGTCAGCCGCAATCAGTTTATAAGGACTATCCAAACTCTGTATACCTAAGATATGCTTCTGAATCAAGACTAAATCTAGTGTAGATACACCATTCATCCAGTCGCCTGATTTTTCAGCGGATACCATGAGATTGTTCAATGGATCTACATCTTGGAAAAGATAGTTTCCATCAGTAGATGTCATTGTAGTATTCATGACTAATGTAGATTGATTAAGAGCAACCTCTACATCGTCGATCATGTCATTGTTTTCAGTAGCTACTCTACCTGCAATATCAGCTCTAGGTGCTTCATCACAGCCACCAGTATTCTGTATATCAATCATAGTTTCGCAGAAATCTTGGTTACCTGCTGCATCTGTTACCCATATTTCAAGCAGATTTACACCTAAATCATTACAACCAAAGGTCATATTGGTATTGTTACTGTTACTTGAGAATGAAAATCTCAAATCACCAGAACAGTTATCAAAACTACCTAAATCAAAGTCACTTGCCCATATCTCTATAGTACCTGTAGTAGGCATTACTACCGTAGTGATACCTGCTAAGCAATATGGAGTAGGTGCTTTACAGTCTCTAACTGTGAATGTTTGAGTACATGTAGTAATATTTCCACATAAATCCTCTACTGTCCATGTGATAGAGTGAGTTCCTACCGGATAAGTATTACTTGCATCAGAACCGTTACCAGAAAAATCAGCACCTGATCCGTCATTAAAGGCATCTATAGTCCAAGTGTATACTAGCTCACTAGAAGGGGTACAATCATCAGTTGCCGATGTTGTCAACTCAATTGGTCCCTCACATGTATTTTCTGTTGTACAGAAAGATAGTGGACTACAGTTATCAAAAGTAGGAGCATTAGCATTATTTACCTTGATAATCTGAGTATACTGCTCATATCCAGGACCTGTAGGGTCAGATTGGTTAAATTGACACCAATCGATTACTGTCCAAGTTCTTAAGATTTTTAAACAAGCGTCTTCTACAAGTGTAAACGTTTGATCTTCATATGTAGAAGCGAGTTGACTACAGTTCAGATCACCTGTGTAGCTAGGCTCACCTAAGATAGGATTGCTAGGATCAGTATCTGCCATACAACCACTTAAGGTCTTATCAGCAGGAAAGGTAATCTGATTATCCATATCGAATGGCACAAGATTTCTAATATTAATATTTTGATTACATGTACGTACGTTGGCGTCTGTAAATCTATTATACACTTCCCATGTACGAGTAATTGTGTATTCTCCACAAGATGAAGCGTTAGTGCTACTTTCTCCAACAAATCTTACTCTGTATAGATCACAGTTGTCATTTCCTATAGTAAATACTGTAGATACATCTGGTAAGTCAGAAATAGTAGCATTACAATCAATAGTTTCACTACTCAAATTACACGAGATAGAAGGAGTTAATTTATTATCAACTCTTACATTTACCATACAAGTATTCCAGTTACCAGAAGCATCGTAAACGATCATTTCGACCATGATATCTTCATTATCAACATCTCCACAACAAAACTTAACGAAGTCGTAGTATGTATTACTAGGCGCATTGCTAAACACTGAGCTACTGATTGCTGTAGGATTACTACCCGCCGAATTACCTGTAAATTGACC
>JAHDGW010000053.1:9328-15024 GCA_020631635.1 Saprospiraceae bacterium | reverse complement strand
AAATTTTTACTGATCCTAGTTATTTCGGACAGATCATTGTGACGACTAATGTTCATGTTGGTGATTATGGTATTAAAAATATTGAAGATGAATCAGAGGGCATTCAGATCAATGGCTTGATATGTAAGTCTTTTGTAGAAGATTTTTCTAGACCTCAAGCGGATCAAAGTATTCAGGATTATTTTGAAAAAGCTGGATTGACTTGTATTCACGATATAGATACACGTGCGGTAGTTAAGCACATTAGAGATAGGGGGGCGATGAATTGTATCATTTCTTCGGAAATCCTTGATATTTCGGAATTGAAATCCATGCTAGCCAAGGTACCTTCTATGGAGGGGCTGGAGTTGGCATCTAAAGTTTCAACCACTAAGATCTATGATTTAGGTTCAGAGAAGAGTTCTGACATAAAAATTGCAGTTTTAGACTTTGGTACCAAGAGGAATATTTTAGAATGTATGACCTCAAGAGGTGCATACTGCAAGGTTTTCCCCGCGCAGACTACGGCAAAAGAGATTAGAGCTTTTGATGCCGACGGCTATTTTTTATCTAATGGACCAGGTGATCCGTCCGCTATGGGTTATGCTGTGGATACGGTAAAGGAGCTCTTGAAAGATAATAAACCAACGTTTGGTATTTGTTTAGGTCACCAATTATTGGCTTTAGCATCAGGAATAAAAACCTATAAGATGCACCATGGACATAGAGGTATCAACCATCCTGTGATAAATTTAAATACAGGAACTTGCGAAGTAACCAGTCAGAATCATGGTTTCGGAGTTGATCCCGATGACATCAAAGCCCATGAGAGTACAATTGCAGTTACCCATAAAAATCTGAATGATGATTCGATAGAGGGGATTAAGCTAAAAGGGAAACCTGCATTTTCTGTGCAGTATCACCCAGAAGCTGCTCCGGGACCTCACGATTCACGTTATCTATTTGACGATTTTATCAGTCTAATTAAAGAACATCAAAACTAGCTATGAGCGAAATTATAGACATATTAGGAAGGGAAATTTTAGATTCACGAGGTAATCCCACCGTGGAAGTAGAGGTACTTACAGAAAATGGAGTGATCGGCAGGGCAGCCGTACCATCAGGAGCTTCTACTGGTAAATACGAAGCCGTAGAACTTAGGGATGGTGATAAGAGCAGATATCTTGGTAAAGGAGTTACCAAGGCTTGTGATTTTGTAGAAGGGGTTATAAGGGAAACTCTCATAGGCGAAAGCGTAATGGAGCAGAAGTATATTGATCAAATGCTCATAGACCTTGACGGTACTCCAAACAAAGCAAATTTAGGAGCCAATGCCATTCTAGGTGTATCTCTGGCTATTGCGAAAGCCGCAGCTGAAGAATCAGGACAACCACTGTTCAGATACATTGGTGGAGTAAATGCTTGTACATTGCCTGTGCCTATGATGAATATATTAAATGGAGGTTCTCATGCTGACAATAGTATTGATTTCCAAGAATTTATGATTATGCCCGTTGGTGCAGATGAGTTTCACGAAGCGCTGAGAATGGGAGTTGAAATTTTTCACAACCTAAAAGGAGTATTAAAATCCAAAGGTTATTCTACTAATGTAGGTGATGAAGGTGGATTTGCCCCGAATATTAAATCTAACAAAGAAGCTATAGAAATCGTACTTCAATCCATTGAAAAAGCTGGTTATAAGCCGGGAGAAGAAGTAATGATAGCTATGGATGCAGCTAGTAGCGAATTTTATAATGCTGAAGAAAAGGTATATCATTTTCACAAATCAGATGGTCGTAAATTGTCGTCTGATGATATGATAGGTTACTGGTCTGAATGGGTAGATAATTATCCAATATTTTCTATTGAAGATGGACTAGACGAAGACGACTGGACTGGATGGGCAAAGCTAAACGCTGCTATAGGTAACAAAGTACAGTTGGTAGGAGATGACTTATTTGTGACCAATACAGAAAGGCTGCAAAGAGGAATTGATGAAAAATCTGCTAACTCTATTCTCATAAAAGTAAATCAGATAGGATCTCTTACGGAAACTATTCAGGCCGTAGAGCTTGCCAATAGAAATAACTTTACAAGTGTAATGAGTCATAGATCTGGTGAAACAGAAGATACGACTATTGCCGATCTAGCCGTTGCACTCAATACGGGGCAGATCAAAACAGGCTCTGCATCGCGTAGTGATAGAATAGCTAAGTACAATCAATTATTGCGAATTGCTGATGATCTTGGAGATACGGCTATATATCCAGGAAAGGCACTATTGAGACGTTAATTATTTGGCTATCTTTGTGTAAGAAAACTACAATTTACTTATGAAAAAGAATAAAGTTTCTTTTGGCCTTGATAGTACTTGGTTCAATAAATATACTTTGACCTTACTTGCTTTTGTGGTGTGGATGTCTTTTTTTGATAAATATAATTTTCAAGATAATTATAAACTCGGGAGAGGTCTTGATAGATTAGAGATGAAAAAAGAACAATATATCGAACGCTTAGCAGAGGTAAAACAAGAAAAGATTGATTTTGAAAAGGATATCGAGCGCTATGCTAGGGAAAAATACTTTATGCATAAGGATGGTGAAAAAGTTTATATCGTAGAATAAATATATAGAGAATGAGTGTTCTTGTAGATAAGAATTCAAAAATTATAGTTCAGGGTTTTACTGGAAAAGAAGGTAGCTTCCACGCCGGTCAAATGATCGAGTACGGTACCAATGTAGTTGGTGGCGTTACTCCAGGCAAAGGAGGATCTACTCATTTGGATAAACCTGTATTCAATTCTGTAGCAGAGGCTGTAGATAAAGTAGCTGCTGATACATCTATCATTTTCGTGCCACCACGTTTTGCTGGTGATGCCGTGATGGAGGCTGCAGAGGCAGGTATTAAAGTTATCATTTGTATCACGGAAGGAATCCCTGTACAGGATATGGTAAAGGTGAAGGCCTATATCGAAAAATTTGATTGTAGACTGATTGGACCCAATTGTCCCGGTGTCATGACACCTGGCGAAGCCAAAGTCGGAATTATGCCTGGATTTATTCATAATCCAGGGAGAATCGGTATCGTATCAAGATCAGGTACACTGACTTATGAAGCGGTAGACCAGGTGACAAAGGCTGGGCTAGGGCAGAGTACATGTATAGGTATAGGTGGTGATCCTATTGTGGGTACTACTACCAAAGATGCTGTACAACTACTCATGGAAGATCCTGATACAGATGGTATCATAATGATCGGAGAGATCGGTGGTAATATGGAGGCTGATGCTGCTAAGTGGATAAAAGAACATGCTACTAAACCTGTAGTTGGATTTATTGCTGGTCAGACAGCGCCCAAGGGTAGAACTATGGGACATGCCGGAGCAATAATCGGAGGGAAAGAAGATACTGCTGAGGCAAAAATGGAAATCATGGCAGCTTGTGGTATTCACGTAGTCAATTCTCCCGCAGATATTGGTCAGACCATGCTAAAGGCACTTAATGGATAATATCTGCTGATATAGTAGGATATAAAGAATATAAAAGCTCATCCGCCTCAAGGTGTGATGGGCTTTTTACTTTTTTCGATTTTGATAATACTTCTTAGCCACGATCAAAAGTCCAAATGACTCTCCGTCATCCTTTACCTTACTGGCATGATGGGCCCCATGAGCACGAAGTATAGCTCTGGAATGTTTATTATCTAAATGCTTAAACCATGAAAATCTCTTATGTATGTATACGTCATGTACCAGAAAATAGGTAAGTCCATAAAGAGATATCCCAACGCCGATAAAAAATAAAAATCGAAGTTCAGGAACGAATGATCCAAATAGGTAACAAAGCATGCTTGGAATAGCAAAGACTAAAAAAAATAAATCGTTTTTTTCAAAAAATCCATGTTGCAAATCAGGATCATGATGATCTGCATGCCATGACCATAGAAAGCCATGCATTACATATTTATGTGTAAACCAAGCTACGAATTCCATCGCTAGGAAAGTTACTAAAACTACGAGACCGTATATGATAATTTGCATAAATGTAATTTAATAATTAAACAGGATACTAGATTGAAGGTTGATCTATCAGTCTAGAAATACTCGATTAGTTTTATCTCTATTGTCATCTAGACGCATCAAAGGAATTTCTAAATAAAATGTAGTACCTACATTTTCTTTAGAGTCGAAATATATTCTGCCATTAAAGGATTGCATCATGGTAGAGCTTATAGCAAGACCTAAACCTGTACCCGAGCTTTTGGTGGTGAAGTTTGGTGTAAATACTTTATCTCTCATATATTCTGGTATGCCACTGCCATTGTCTTTTACGGCTATGATAGCGTTTTCATTGGTGCTTTTGAGTTGAATATGTATGGTTCCTCTTCGATTTTCAGGTATCGCCTGTATCGAGTTTTTAAGTATATTATTGAGTATTCTGATAAGGTGGTTACGATCAGCATATACGTAGACATCATTGATGGGTTCTTCCAAGTGTATGTCCATATCCTCCCTTTTTCTAAAAGTGAACAGCTTCAACGATTTCATTTAAAATGATTTTTTCGTTGTTGGCCGTAGGCATTGTACCGAAATTACTAAACTCTCCCGCTATCTGAGATAGATTATCTATTTGTTCTATAAGTGTATTAGATACTTTGCCAATCAGTTGCAATGCTTCTTCTGGTCTGCTTTCTATTGCTTTTTCTAAGTACTGAATACTTAGTTTCATGGGAGTAAGAGGGTTTTTGATTTCATGTGCCACTTGTTTGGCCATTTCTCTCCATGCCATATCTCGTTCAGTACGAGCAAGTATATTTACACTTGATTCCAATTCTTTGATCATACTATTATAGGTGATAATCAGCTGTCCCACTTCATCTTTTGAGTCATAGATGAGCTCTTGATTTTTTCTTCCAAGTCTGATGTCTTTTAGTTTTCTTGATAGAGAGTTCAATGGTTCTGTGATGGAGTTGGCTATCGCAATCGCAATAGCTCCTGCTAGTAAAAATAAGAAAACGTACACATTGAGGATGGTAGAAATAAACTCGGTAATTTTATAGGTTGTACCTCTTGATACTGGCGCCTTTATTTGAAGTATCCCAAGTGGGGGACTTCCGTTAGGTGCTAATTTTATATACATGTCAGGACTAGAATCTATATCCGTACTAGTGATAGCATGATCAATAAACAATGATTTAAAAACTTCGAAAGGTACTTTTCTAGAAGATTCATTTTTGATACTAGAAAACATTTTTTGTCCTTGGTCATCATAAAAACTGAGGTCTACATTATGCACTTTCTTAAGTTCAAAAAGCTGAGAAGAGAGTGCATTTATAGCGGCATCTTTTATTGAAATTTCGGACAATCTCGAATCGATATCTTTAATCAAAAGATCTACTCTATAGTTCTTATTGATGAGTTCATTTTTTTTGAGTTCATTACTAAAAAAGAATACTGTCACCACGCCTATGACAATAAAAGAGAATATGATAAGTACTAATACGCTAATTTGGATTTTTGTCCTTAGTGATCTTAAAGGTAAAAGGTTGATGTCTGAAAGTACCCCTACCCATTGTGTACTAAATCTACTTATCAGGTAGAGTGCAACTATAGTGAAAATACCAATCAAACAGAATAAATAACTAAACAAGGAAAGGGGCTTTAAAATCTTAGCCACTTTCTGAGTAGAAACAATCTTAATATTTTCATTGACCTCGTG
>JAHDGW010000053.1:7639-9318 GCA_020631635.1 Saprospiraceae bacterium | reverse complement strand
CCAAAATAATATTCTCCATCTGATAATGATGCATACTGCTCATGATCTACAGCAGGTAAGCCCTTATAATACTCAGCCTTATTCTTAAAAAATAAGGTATAATTATCTAAGTCTATTTGTTTTGCGCCTGTTTGTACAATCAAGTTCAGGTTTGGCTTAGTGTAAGACTGATCTTCTATACCCTCGAGTACCAATACAAGTTGACCCAAAATATGGTCAAAGTAGATTTGTCTAGATATATTTTTAAGATAAGGTAGCGAGCTTTTAAACCCACGCTTAGTTTCTCGATTTTGTATAAGTAGACTTGTCCCTTGATTATCGAATAAATTGATATTCCATACATACTGCTCTGGAAGATCGATCACCGAGGACAGATATTGTTCTATATCGTTTTGATCAAGGAGGTTATTAGTAGGTGATTGCAGTATCTGTTCTATAGTTTTTATGACAGTACTATCGTCTCGTAGAGCTACTAGGTCTTGATATAATCCTTTTGGGACTTCATGATAGATTTGTGATAACTTATTCGTCCTATCATTTATTTGTTTTTTTAGCCCAACTGCAAATAATACAATGGATAGAAAAGCGGCGTATATGATCACCCACCACAGTACCCAGAGTATTGATTTTTCATGTAGACAATTATAGATGTCTATCATAAGTGATAGGGCAACTAAGAATATTGCTAAAAGGATAGCCGTATTGAGCGTTAAGAAGTAATATGAAAGCCCAAAATGTATAATACAGATAATCAGATATGATATAGTTCGATTTGATCGTTTGACATCCGCAACGACTAAGCTTTTAATGATTCTATTTTGTACAAGGAAGCCCAGAAAAATTATACAGATGACCAATAAAACATAGAGTATACTGTATTTATCAAACTGTAAAATATTTTCCACATTGAGAGCAACCCCTGATTCATGAATGCAAGCGATGACATTCAATATGACATAATCATATACACATAGAATAATGAAATAGCCAATGAGATACTTACTGATTTCTATTTTGTTAGAGATATTAAGCCTCTTTGTTTTAAAAAACAAACCTACAATCGTAGTAAGAGCAATCACATTGATGATAAGAGCACCAAAAGAGGGACTCAAATAATCAAAATAATTGTCTCTCGAAAATAATTGAAGGCTCGCAAGCGAACTTCTATGAATAAAAAAATGTAAAGCACTTATTAGAGATATCAATATAGCGGAAAGCCCCAAAAAGCTTTGAACATTGAGTCTGCTAAACTTTTTTATGCAAAAGGAAGCTATCAGAAGTAGCCATAGAAAAAGTCCTAAAACAAATAATTTTTGTTGTACGGAACTCCACGAAAGCCTCTCTACCTCAATAAAGAATGTCTGACCTTTATATTGAAGGATATACTCTGATGGCTCGCTCACCTTGAACAGAGACCAATGGTGATAGCTAGGCAAAATATTTTTATTGACTCTATTATTCTCATCGAATAATGCAAATTTAACTTCACAAGTATCTGAAGTTTCGGATATTGCTATTTGTTCTATGTAGATGTTTTCATTACTAGGCGAAAGATTAAATCCTTCATACCAATACTTCGTATCATCACCGTTATAGCAATTGAGATTTGCAAAATTTTCTAATTCTTTAAATTCAGTCCGAGTTTTCGTATTACTTAATTCTTGGAGTTTACCTTGAAA
>JAHDGW010000053.1:0-7629 GCA_020631635.1 Saprospiraceae bacterium | reverse complement strand
AAGGCATTGACGATTGTACTCTCTTTGGGTATAAATTGGAAAGTGACAAACAGCACTAGTAGTATAGTTGTTGTCAATATAATTAGTATGAAGAGAGAACGTTTTTTCACGTAGAAAGTAGCTATTCGCCACAAAATACAATATTTACATATGGTAAACTAGTATAATATGATGAATCGTATACTATAAGTAATTGTATTACCTTTGTAGTGATATTTAGTTCATTGCTGCGCCTCAGGGCGGAGAGGAAAGTCCGGACAACGTAGAGTAACATGCCATCTAACGGATGGATTCTGAGAAGTCAGAAATCTGAGAAGTCAGAAATAGAAAGTGCCACAGAGATTAGACTTCCATGATCATTTTTATGATTAATGGTAAAGGTGAAAACGTGAGGTAAGAGCTCACGACTTGGTAAGGTAACTTATCATGTAGGTAAACCTCATGTGTTGAAATGTCACGTATATCTCAGTATTTTAGGATAAATCACTACTCGTGAGATCAAATTTATATTTGGCTGAGAAGGGTAGGCAGCTTGAATCAACTCGGCATGAGTTGATCTAGATAAATAATGAACAATCACTTTATGGTGATCACAGAATCCGGCTTATATAATATCATACTAAATGAAAAAGGGCTGATCAGTATCATACTGATCAGCCCTTTTCTATTTTTTTCAGTGGTGAATCGATTATTCTGCGATATCAAAGTTAAGGGTAAACCTCAAAGTATTGTCTAGTGGATTCCTTCTATTATTAGTTGGTACGAGGTAAGATAGATTGAGCCCAAATACATTATACTTAAGCCCGATACCTACGGTGAGAAACTTACGATCTCCCTTAAGAGGATTTTCATAATAGTATCCTGCTCGTACCGCAAATTGCTTATCATACCAATACTCAGCCCCTACGCTAAAAGCAAACTCTTGTAACTCTTCGCTAAATCCACCTTGTGCATCACCAAATGATCCAAGTAATGCAGAGAACATAGATTGCTCTCGATAATCAGCAGTACCGTTTCCATCTTCATCATAAGCGGGGTTTACAATCTCATTTCCATCAGCATCAAGTATCGTAGACGATACAGGTGTAGGCGTTAGCATTTTATTGATATCTAGAGCAAAAGTGATCGAGTTATACTCATCCAGATTCATAGTCAAAGCACCACCAATACCAATATTCATAGGTAGAAAGTCTTTAACGGTACCTTCTGTATAGGTTACTTTTGAACCTACGTTGGAGATTGACATCCCAAAACTTAGGTCAGATTCATTACCCGATATATTTATCTTATCAGTATAAGTCAGTGAAAAATCCGCCGCAAAAGCGTTAGCCGAAGAAATCAAAAGCCCACCTGTGACCTGACCCGAAGCTAAGTTTGAGTAGATATATTTACCCGTAAGACCTGCAGAAAGTTTATCACTTAGTTTTCTTGCGTAAGCAATAGAGAACTCAAGCTCTCTAGGACTTCCCATACCTGCAGGATTTCCATCCGCATCAGTAAAATTGATATTACCCAAGGAGAAAAATCGAAGGGAAGCTCCTACGGCTTGTAAGTCATCTATCTTTTTATATCCACTGAGGTAGGTTAGGTACACATCTTGAAGACCTAGATCTCTCAACCAAGGAGTATATGTCGCTGATAAACCTTGATTTTGCTCTGCAAATACAAGCTTACTAGCATTGAAGTGCATAGCTCCTCCATCCACTGACGTAGCGATACCTGCATCTCCCATAGCACCAGCCCTAGCATCAGGCACAATACGTAAAAAGGGCATAGCGGTAAGCAGGGTGTTAGGTAAGCAGTCTCCATTGGCATCGGTTACACATCCTGGACCAGGATTGTACTGCCCAATTGCTGAAAAGTTCATTACGAATGCTAGCAGGGCTAGAATAGATACGTTTTTCATGCTATAGTTGTCTTGATAAATTTTTATTAGATACAAATGTAAGAATATATTATGGTCTATTTTAATATCACTAGCTTCTCAAATTCACTTTCTTGAGTACTATCCGAGCTTATTCCTTTTGCTTTTACTTTATAAAGATAAACCCCCTTAGCAAGTTGATTCCCAAAATCGTCCTTTCCATCCCAAACTACGTCGTCCACATAGTTGCCACGTGATATGGAATTTGTACTTATACTTTTGACTAGTTTTCCGCTTATTGTAAAAACATTCACAAGTACATCAACGCTAGATTCTGCAAAATCGTGTTCAAAAGTAAATTTTGTTTGAGTAGTAAAAGGATTTGGATAATTGAGCACATTACTTAGAACTTGATCTCCCTGATTAATAACGATAAATTCAATAGTCTCTTCAGAACTATTGTTGGCAACATCGAATGCCTTAACCGTAACGGTATAGCTACCAAGTGGCAGATCGTTGTATCGGAAATTTACCTTACCACCAGTATAATCATCTAGATTAGATTCATAAAACTCATTTAATATATTGGAGGTTTGATCGGGATCATTAAGTACTGCCGTGAGGTCGTGACCTATACTTGTACCCGATACATTGATACCATTATCATCCGAAAGTTTGACGATAAGCAGTGGGTCAGGAGTAGTCTGATCGCCACTTACAAAAGATTCATTATCTATGAATAATTCTATATTGGGTCCTTGATCATCAACGATGGCTTGATCGAAAGTGCCTCCGATGATAAAGTCTTCTGAAAAGCCCCCTGCGTCTCTTCCATCAGTAGATACTGCATAAAAACTTGCTCTACCTGTACCATAGCTATAGTCTATATCTTTAGGTACGATAAAGCTGAACTCCCATTGACCATTGACCACGGAAACATTTCCTTTAAAAATGATATTTTTAAATACCTCAAAGGAAGTTAGTTGACTTCTTTCATCATTTTTGAGTGTATTGATGGCACTTTTTTTATCAAAAATAGTAGGACTAAGTGTTCCGTTGAAATCCGATAATATGCTACCACTATAGTCTCTTATACTACCACTAAACGTTACTTTCTGCAGAGCTTGTATCGTATCTAGATTAGTGCCTATAATTGTTGAGTTTCTCGAGTTGTACATTATATTTTGTGTAATTAAGCGTTAAAGCAGGATCGCCAATCATAGCAAACTACATTTCTACTTATTGTATCAGCCCCCTCATTGTTTTTGGCTTTTCTTAAGATTTCTCCTAGCGTCTGATACTTGCCTTCTTCTTGTACAAATAATGTATCAAAAACAGATTGTGCTAATCGTTCATTTTCATTAGACCATACAGCTCTGGTCGTACTAAATAACCCAATACCTGCGCCATTTGGATTGATTAAGCAGTTTTCACCAGCACTGATGATTTCTGGGTCATCATAACCTGTGAAAGAGCAAGTAGCTGTAACGTAAAGGGTAAGTTGATCATAATTATTATGATTGAGGATGTCATTATTACCATACACTCGTTCTTGTGCCCAGCCTGTAGGACCTCCGTGACCAAGGTAGTTGGTCACAAGGTGTCCTGAGTTAATATTTTTATTGATAGCCTCATTAGCCACAGGGTATCGTTCTCCACCGGGAGTTGATATTTGAGGGTAGGCGTCTAAATATACCTTAGATTGATTAAACAATTTATGATCGAATTCTGTATCTGTGGCTATATTTTCGGTCTGTCGTAAATGCAAATTGGAGTCTTCATCATCAGCTATAAACTGAGTTTTTAGTCTCCATTCGCCTAGTGTATTTACACTAGTCTGGTAGTGAATGATTTTATCCACTACCGCTTCAGCACTACTAGCTGAGGTCACTGGGATACGACCTACGGCGATATCCAAGGCTCCTCTTAGATTGGCACCCTCTTGGTCACTAAGCAAACTGAAGTAGTCATCCGTAGGGAAGGCCTCAATAGGATCTAGACTTTCCACGGTCTCGTATACTGGTACAAAGTTTTGATCTGTTAATTCGGGTACAATAGCTCGGTAGTCGTAGGATCCATCTCCAAAGAGTAGCAGATAAGTGAATTTATCAGATCTAGAATATAGCATACGAGCAAAATCGCGAAGTGCCGAAGGATCTACTCGTCCAGAAGAAAATTCGTTGTAAATATTTTCTATATCTACCGTGATGACATTAAGTCCGTCATTATTTCTTCTGAATTCTGCTAATTTTTCGACCGCAGTCGTAAATTCTCCATGATAAACAATGATCATATCTGCATCAGCAATAGCATGAAGGTTTTGATTCTCTACTTGATTAATATATTGTGGCTCTAGTTGGAGGTCAACTTCTCTAAAAACCACATATTTTTTGAGTACTCCATTTGTGATATCTTTTACATTGAGGCCATTACTGGTATTTTTTGAAAAAAGCTCTCTGGTATTATTGATATCTGATACATCCCATACTTTGCCGTTGGTGATTTCGCTGATATTATATGAAGCAACAGCGGCATCTGTAGATCTCAAATCTTGAAACACTAATGGACTATTATTATAAGTCAACATTCTGCGATATCGTACTTGTATATAGTCTAACCAACCTTCAGCCCCTTCAGAATTATTAGGATAATTTATTAGAACGGTAGGATTATTTTCCACCATTTCAAAACTTTCACTGATGGATCTATCATAAGCATATCGAGATATAAAACTAGAGGTATTCACTCTTGGAATAGTCCTAGTCCAAGAGTTATTGCCGATGCTTAATTGAAACGAACTCGTAAGGTCGCTACGTCCAGCAAAGAGACAAGAAATAGACGCGTCTTCGCCCGATACTATGTTATCGATGACAAGTTGGTTACTAAAATTCTGTTCTCGCTCTATATTGAAGCTTGGTCCGTACCAAGACTGACCCGAGCCCTCGGTACCGCTAAATTGACCGAGTAGATTTGTTCTATCCTCCTCATATCTTGTGAAGTGATCGTACGAGTCGGTAGTGTAACCGCTTATTTCATTAGAATAGTCGAAAGTAGTGATGCGTTTTGCATCTGTTTGATTAAGTTTTAGATAGACATAATTATAATCATCGTAAATATTCTTATTGTAAATGAGCTCTGAACCTTCATCAATTTGCCACGTAGAGGGACCTTCAGCATAAAAAATGATTTGATCATTATTGTCAAAACTATTGTCCTCTTCGCCAGTGATCATAATAGGAATTTCGGCTAAATCATCAATTCGATCATCGGCTATAGCCTGTGGCAGTTTCCCTCCGGGATTTCCATAAATTGAAATGTTTCTTGGGTTAATATCATTGATCCTTGAACCAATCGCACTCTCTAAAAGTGTTTTACTGATTGTGTAGACGCCGCTGCCGGAAATTTGAAATTTGAAAATATCTCCTGTTGCCAATACCGAGTTGAAGGTATTGGTAGGGTCCTTACTTGGCGAGTTTAGCTTTGGTTTAGAGCTTAAGTTCAATTCAAACTTATTGACTCTATAAAATTTGCCATTTTTGCGATAAACAGGAATAAAACTAACAAAGGTATAATAGTCTTTCCGTTCTTGAGCAATGGTTATATTAAGCTCAATACTTTCAGATACTTTTGCCTTACTTTCCGTATGGGTTAAAAGTACCTCTTCCTCTTCCAGAATATTGAAACTAGCGCTAATGTCGGCATCACTAGCTATTTTTATTTTTGTTTTATAAACAGGAATCTCAGGATGAGCATAAGAAGAAGAACCATTTTCGATGCTATATACATCTAAGTATTCCTCTGATATGGGATTTAGCAGTACATTGGATTGGCTCCAGTTAAGGTCATCTGTTATGTAATACTGTTGTTGTGCAGAAAGATTTAATTTAAAAATAGACAGAACCGATATGAAAATAAATAGTTTGGTATAATATTGCATATTAAATAACAGAGTTTGATCAATTTTTTCGAGAGTTGAAACGTTATAGCCTTGTTAGTATTGCTAAGTTCTCATATTTCCGCAATCTTAAAAACATAATGTCTTATTAGATACATAGTTCTTAAAATATTATTCATTACTGTTTCATTTACGGGTAGTCTTTTTGGACAGGATCCCATATTTAGTCAGTACTATAATTCGCCATTGACGATGAATCCTGCGTTTTCTGGGGTATCGAGTCACCCTGTCGTGAGCCTTAATTATAGAAATCAATGGCCAAGTTTTGGCAATACTTATACTACCTATCATGTAGGGTTTGATCGTTTTTTTGATCAATATAACAGTGGCATCGGGGTTTCACTGCTCAACGATGATTCGGGAGATGGGGCGCTGGTAAGTACTAATGCTTCCTTGATGTACTCTTATTCTCTCTTACTGAACAATGATTTTCAGTTGAAAATGGGAATAGGAGCTTCCTATGTTCAACAAAGATTAGATGGTAGTCGGTTGATTTTTGGAGAACAAATAGATCGAGGAACAGGGGTAATCACTCAAGGAGGGTCTATAATACCTAATACGGAGGGGATAATAGGAAATATATCCAACAGTTATCTCGATATCTCAAGTGGATTTTTATTGTATAATAAATTTTTCTACGTCGGTTTTTCATTGAATCATTTAAATACACCTAATCAAAGCTATTTAGATGGATTATTTGCTAGTGCAGACTTACCTGTGAGGTTCTCTTTGCACGGGGGATATCAAATAAATTTAAGAAGGGGAAATAAAAAAGATGAAGGCACGTTTATAACACCTAACATTCTCTTTGAACGGCAAGGAGATTTTTATCAAGTCAATATTGGTGCTTATACTGGAGTTAAGTCCTTTTTTATAGGATTATGGTATAGAAATGCTTGGAATAATAATGATGCAGTTATCGTATCTACAGGTATAAAAAAAGGACCTTTTAAAATTGGCTACAGTTTTGATTATACAATTTCGGATTTGACGATCGGATCAGGAGGCGCTCACGAAATAGGAATATTGATTAACCTTTATGGACTAGGTTCAAAAAAATCAAAACTAAATGATATATAAAAAATAAATTAAATAATTGCTTATCACTTTTTAGATAGAATCATTTAATGAATTGTGTATATTTGGCAAAATCTTGGTCGTAAGATCAAGAATATATATTTGGAAGTCTTAAAAATTGATGAAAAATGAGAAATTCATTTAATCTGCTATTCGGTGCTGTTGTTCTATGTTTTGGACTGGCATCTTGCGGAGGCGGAGGCGGAGAGCGATCTTCAGCTACTGGATGGAAATTTAATGACCCAGAGTGGGGTGGTTTTGAAAAACGAGATTACGAAGGACAAATCACTGGCCCTAATCTAGTACTGATTGAAGGTGGTACATTCACGATGGGAGTTACTGAAGAAGATGTTTCTTTCGAGTGGAATAATATTCCGAGAAGAGTAACCGTTTCTTCATTTTACATGGACGAAACTGAAGTAACCAATCATAACTGGAAGGAGTATTTACACTGGACAAAGCAAACATATAAGTCTTATCCTCAAGTTTGGATTAATGCACAACCAGATACCCTAGTGTGGAGAGAAGAATTATCCTTCAACGAACCATTAGTAGAAACTTATTTTAGACACCCATCGTATGATGATTATCCTGTGGTTGGTGTAAATTGGAGCCAATCACGAGAATATTGCGCTTGGAGAAGTAATCGAGTTAACGAAATGCTTTTGGTAGAGCAAGGTGTATTAAACTTGAATACGAATCAAATTGACTCGGATAATTTTAATACTAAGGC
>JAHDGW010000052.1:9923-15151 GCA_020631635.1 Saprospiraceae bacterium | reverse complement strand
GGTTGCAGGCTCTACATCCCAAAATCCATTGGATACCATCAATAATTCGATAAAACCATCAACCTCTGATTTTGTGAAGTAAGATTCATCAGAATCAGGTTTCCTAGTAAATCTCAGGCTATATATGAAACCAAAACCTTCCGATAGATCATGAAATGCTCCACCTTTATTAGAAGATAAAGCCAATTTACCTTGTTGTAGGTAGTATACCGCTCTTATTGCAATGACTTTAGATATATTCTCTTTGATAATATTCGCTTGTTGATCTCTTACTTCATAGTTATTAGCGACTATGGCTGCTCTTCCTAACTTTAAAGCATTGAATATAGTCTGTGCAATTCCATTAAAATCTGGATCATCATTTACTCGACCTAAATATTTGTTTAGGAAAGAATCATCATTACCCACAGTAGTTATGGCATCTTCAAAATTATCGGTAGCTCCAAAAAGATAACCAAAAGCTTCATCCCACTTATGCTCCATATTGGTATATGTCTTACCTTCTGCATTAGTCTTTGCATCGTTGTCTTCTACATTGGACGCTGCATCCAGTACCGCTGTACTTAGATAGTTATTTAGCATCTGATCGGTCATCAATGCACCGATCAACGATTTTGCCACCGCTTGATCATATTCGAGACCTTTAGCATTGACATATCTTGCTGTACTTCCATCAGCAATTTGGCCAGGTACCCCAGCCCCAGCTGCTTGATTCCATGCAGGAAATACTTCCATCACCTGTCCTTCGATCCAAGAGTCGAAATCTTCTTTAATTTGCGCTGATTCACTTACATTCGAAGAGAAGAAATCAGTACTAGCAGCGGTCTTGCCTCTTACACTCTTCGTCGATTCATTAAGACCAGCATCCATATATGGATTGGCATCTCCACCAGAAGCAGTTTCATTGGCATACATTTCTTTGAGTTGCTCTAGTGTACGGCTATCATCTTTCATCGCTACAGCCAACTCAGTAGACATTCCTATCCTATCCGTTTGACCGCTGAATGAAATAGTAGTGACACCATCTCTTTCAAAAACATAATTTTCCGGAGCTGTTACGTCGTTGTCATTATTGTCATCACCACAGGAAGCCAATAAGAAAGAAAAAGCTAAGAGGAATAATATATTTTTCATTTGTTGGGCTGAGTTTAGTTTAATTATTCTTATTTAGATTAAGTCTACACAAATGTAAAGCGAGATAAAACATCTTCCTAATTTTTAATTGGAATTTTTCTAAATAAGGGATTTAGCTCGTTTGTTGATTCGTTATAGCTAGTCTCAAGTAGCCATTCAATATTCTTGAAACGGGTGTCGCTGATATTTTTATTTTCTAAAAAATCTGTACTTTTTGTAATCTCTTTGGTTGGTTTAGTCTACTGACTGTGCATAAATCAAGTTGCAAGACTGTTGCATATGAATAGGATATGAAGTCATACTTTTGCAGTAGAATTCAATTGAATATGAAATATTATTTATTAAGCGTTGTATTATTCACCGCTATCCATCTTAATGCTCAAACTATTAATGGTAGTGTCACTAATATATTTGGTGAAGCACTAGAAGGAGCTACCATCTATTGGGTAAAAGCAGAGCTTGGTACCTCAACTGCTCCTGATGGTAGTTACGTGATCGATAGAAGCACCGTGGAGCAAGATTCTCTAATCTTTTCTTACGTAGGATTTAAAGATGAGAAAATCTATCCCGGCACCTTAGATCATTGGGAGATTCAGCTATTGGAAGATAATAATCTTGCTCAAATCGATATTACTGCAAAAAAACAAGCTACCTCCTACGTCGATGGACCATACAAAGTAGAAGGTATAGGAGTACGAGAGATTGAGCGAGCAGCTTGCTGTAGTCTAGCGGGCTGTTTCAGTACCAATGCAAGTGTACAATCCGTGACAACCAATATAGTCGCAGATACTAAAGAACTACAGATACTTGGACTATCTGGCGTATATAATCAAGTGCTAGTTGATGGAGTGCCTTTGATACAAGGTATGTCTCTTCCACTAGGAAGTGGATCTTATCCCGGGACACAACTGGATCAAATTTTCGTTTCCAAAGGAGCAGGATCCGTATTACAGGGGCCGCAAGGTATCTCAGGTCAAATCAATATCATCACTAAAAAAGCAGATGACAATCCTCGTCTTTTCTTGAATGCATTTGCCAACTCTTTTGGAGAATCACAGTACAATGCCAATATCATTATCAAGAAACCACGCTGGAATCATTTACTCAGTATCCATAATACCCAACCCGCAGGTATACGAGATATCAATGATGATGGATTTAGAGATATCCCGGCAAACGAACGATTTTCTATCCTAAATAAATTTAGTTTTAACCAAAATCAAGATGCCAAATTTAAATCAGAAATCTCTTTTCGTTACTGGACGGAGAAACGTACGGGTGGTCATATAGATTTTGATCCTAATCAAGCTTTTTCAGGTACAAACTATGGTCAAATCATCAATGTAGATCATATTGATGCCACCGTCAAAATGAATTACTCATTAGGGGATAATTCCGCCATAACATTGACCCAAAGCGGTTTTTACCAAGAGCAAGATAATATTTACGGTTTGAGATCTTATGAGGGAACTCAACTTAATCTAAATACCAATCTATTCGCAGACTACTTCTTTGGTGAAAATGATCATAATCTAAAAGTGGGGATCAGCAATATCCACAATGATATTGATCAACTATTGACCACTAAGATTCCAGGCGAAGCTTTTGATCTTTTAGATCATTATGATCACTTCGATAATATCTACGGTGCATTTGCAGAGACGATTTGGAATCAAGATATATTTACGATCATACTAGGTCTACGTACTGATCATTTCGGAGAGTTTGGTTGGAAAACAAGCCCTAGAATGCTTATAAGAGCGGAGGTTAATGAATCAACGGATATCAGATTTTCCATAGGTAAGGGCTACCGTAAAGCCTACCCGCTAGCGGAGCGAGGACAACTTTTATCTAATAATCGGAGGCTCATCATAGACCCTCAACTGGCTCCTGAAGAAGCTATCAATATCGGAGTCAACGCCGTATATAAACATACTTTTTCTTTTGCCAATATGACTTTGGCTGCGGATGCATATCATACTTTATTCCAAAATCAAATATTCCCTAACTACGAGCGATCAGCCACTAAGATCTATCTCTACAATTTCTATGGTAATAGCGTATCTAATAGCTTTCAAATAGAAAACAAATGGGAATTCAATAATAACATTGACTTCAAATGGGCTTACAATTACCTAGATGTTTACCTCATTCAGGCGCAAGAAAAAATAGATCTTCCATTTACCACAAATCATAAATGGTTAGCGAATGCCTCTTGGTCAACAGACCGAGATGATTGGCAGATAGATCTTACATATAGCTACACAGGGAGTAAGATACTACCCAGTATGAGTGATTTTCCCGAGGAGCTTCAACGTGACAGTCATGCACCTAGCTTTAATATACTCAATACGCAACTAACAAAGAGATGGGAAAATATAGAAGTCTATGGAGGAGCGGAAAATATTTTTAATTTCTTTCAAGAAGACCCTATTGTATCCGCCAATGATCCCTTCGGCACCTATTTTGATACTAGTTTTACCTGGGGCCCCACGAAAGGCAGAGAATTTTATCTGGGCTTAAGGTATAGTATGGAATAGCTGTCATTTTGTGAAAAGTGTGACTTTTCACAAAATATTTCAAGAAATCACACAAAAATAGCTTTTAGTTCGTACAACCTGTAAGTTCCAAAATTTCATAGAGCTCTGAATCTATTGGAAAAGGTTTAAGAGGAGGTACATTAGATCCTCCGGGGTTTCCAACAGGTATTTTTCCAACGAAAGACTTAACTCCACCAAACAGCAACCGAGGAATTTGTCCAATTACTTCTTTCGTTTTTTTATTTTAAAACCAAAAAACAACATTCTCCAATGTACATATGAATGTGCCAAAGGATATCTCTGACCCAATATATGTGCTCTTTCTAAATGTGACCACGCTTTATCCAAATGATTACTACTTAACTCACGTTTATATGCCTCAATTTCTATATTGAAATATACTTTAAGGTTATTCGGAATGGTCGTGTACAGTTTCATGATTCCTTTATTTATAAATTTTTAAATCTCCTTACCTAAATATACAAGCTGAGCGCCTTCAGCAATCTCAATGTTCGGCCCTACCTCCGTCAGCATGAGAATATCCTCTTCGTTTTGCTTTAAAAATAATGCTATGCTATTTGACAATGTATTTAACTTCGTCAACTCAGCATCAAATTCTTCTCTATTATTTACTGGCAGTTCATGCATTTTAGGATAATCCCTTGCTACTTCGCTCATACGGATGTAGTCATGGCTAGGAGACAGTAAACTATCTTCCACCGTTGTAACAGTTGAGATTTCTTCTTCATTGACCAATCTGTAGGCGCCGTTTTCGCCATATTGTTCGCCATATTTACTGAGTGCATAATCATTGACCACTGCACTACCCGTGAATGCAAATAAATAGCCCATATCGTTAAACTCCGTATTGTCTTTCATTTGATCCGAGTAGACATCGGCCTGAATAGCCATAATACCTTGATCATTTGCCTTTTGAATATTCTGCACATTGGTATCTACCATGATCACCCTTCTACCTAGATCACCAAGATACTTTGCAATAATACGTGCAGCTGTATTGGCACCAATAAATAAAATTCCATTAGATTTCGTGATACGTACTCCTAACAACTTGGCCACTAGCCCTGCCGTGGTTGCATTGAGCAATACAGTACCTAAGACTATCATAAATACCAATGGGGTAATCAACTCCGCCCCTGGGAATGGCGCAACCTCACCAAGGCTTATCGCCTCTTGATTAAATGCAACCAGTTTATTACCAAAAAGTGATGCGATACCTGCGGCTACAATACCACGAGGACCTACCCATGAAACAAAGAGTTTTTCATTAAGCACTAAAGGAGAATTCATTGTACTGAGGAATACTCCTAGTGGCCTGATGATTAAAATTATTGACAAGAATAAGAATGCGTATTTCCACTCCAAAAGACCTTGTAGTTCGTCTAGATTGATATTTGCGGCAAGCAAAATAAATAGCATCGAGATCAATAATACGGCTAGAGACTCTTTGAAATATAAAATCTCTTCCATGTTGGGAAGATCAATATTAGCTAATACCGTACCCATGACTACGATAGTCAATAGCCCACTATC